>JALEQD010000172.1 GCA_022768655.1 Anaeroplasma sp. | reverse complement strand
TTGATGCTTCCTACCGTTAATGAAATGACAAAGGAAGTATTTAAGGACATTTATTCAAGCGAAGAGATATATGAGTTCAGAGAACATTTTGCTGAACAATATGGTCATAACATTGATTCGGAATTCTGGAGCATGCCTGTTTTGCCTATTAATTCTGATCCATCGAAACCTGATGCAGACAATGATGGGTTATTAGACGGTGAAGCACAGTATGTCAATGGAAAAATTGTTGTTCCCAGAGATTATGACAAATTATACCATAACGGGCCTCAAAATGCTAAATATTACTGGGAGAAGCAAGTTTATTTGCAACAGAATAATGATTATCAGACGCAATATGCAGAAGATAGAGAACTTGATAAGGATTTTGAAGAATTTTTCAAAAATCTTAATATAGAGAATAATCAATTTGCATTGTGGTCAATGTTGTATAAAATTGATGAGTTGAAGGGTAATCATGAGTTAATTTCTAATATCCTTATAGATACATTTGCCTATGCACCGATAACAACGTTGATAAAAAACACTTCGTTTGGAACAGAATATGGTGCAGCGTTTCTGCGTTTCAGACGTAGTCTGGATGGCAAAACATACCATGCAAGACCAGATCGTGATTATAATCAATGGCAGTTTCATTTGGGATATTTTGATTTATATGACGATGTGTTTAAAAAAGGAACTGATGCGTTGCGCAAAAAAATATACTTTGAATATGAGGGTGACATATATATTCTTTGGTGCTGGAAAGCTGATTATATGAATTTAGGCATAGGCTCAGAATTTGGTATATATAAAATAGCACAAAAGGATGAATATGAACTATTCAACGGAAATAAATTTGAGGAGTTTACCGTTGTTGACCATAATAGAAAAATGACTAACAGTACATATTATTACACTACAAATATTGCTAATTGGCAGCCAGAAGAACCTATATGGTGGGCAACAGCCTTTAATCCAGCTTACAAAAATAAAAGAATTTCAGACATTCAAAACACTTATGTTTTAGGCAGTATTGATTTTTCAGCAACAGAGAACGATAAAGCCATGTATGAATGTTTTAAACATAATGTAAATGAAAGTGATAAAAATGGTAATGATAATGGAATAATAAACAAAAATAATCAAGAATTTCATGCAAAGGATAGCTTGATATTCGATGATGATAATTATATTGTATGGTTACTTTGGTGGGGAAATGAGCAAAATGAGTACAAGAATTAAACTGATTTCGCTTAGCCTTTTAATGGCGGTGCTGTTGACTTCATGTAGCAAAGGAGAATTAAGTAATGCATTCTGGAAAATGGTAAACGAAACAAATATTGTTTTGGATTTTCTGACTCCTGACAAAGAACCCGAAAAAACAAACGCTGAACTTGTTCTGCAGTATATTCAGGAGAAGAATACTGATGCTATATATGATATGCTGTGT
>JALEQD010000169.1 GCA_022768655.1 Anaeroplasma sp. | reverse complement strand
ATGTGTTGCTTCCTTTGTTACTACAAATTCACCATATGTATGGCTACCATAATTTTGTTTTTCATCAGTATGCTCACATATAGCCTTTTGCCAGTGTGCACTTGCATCTTTAGAATATGTTGACTCAAATTCATGTGTATGTTTTCCACATGAAGTAAATGTAACTAATCCTAAAATTGAAAAACTAATTAGCATTAAAACCTTTTTAATTTTCATTATTTTCAACTCCTAAGTTAATTTATCGTTTCATAATAACAATATATTAAAAATCAATAATTAATATTATTAATTTTTCGTCGAAATTATACCATATAGTATTATTCAATTCAACAAAAATACTTGCATTTTAATATAATAATTGTAAAATTGTATCGATTATTAATATAAAGTGTAAATAAACTGCATATGTATATGCATTTTGTGTATATGAGATTTTGAAATATATTTTATTATAATATAGATAGAAAAACACCTCCATCAAAATCATAAGATTTCTCATGAGGTGTTTAATTTAGAAATATATATTTATGAACAAACTATTCTCTTATATATCTTATTTTGTCCAAACAACTATTTCTCCATCAACATAATGCCAATAGTTTCCTTCTTCTGATGGTTCAGTTTCACTATAATAATATAGTGTTGCATCAGTCAAAAATGAATTACCACTATTTATAGAAATATTATCCCAATTAGAAGCAGTACCAGTATAATATACACTTGTTAGGTTGTTACAATATTCGAAGGCAGATGAACCTATACTTGTTACACTTGCTGGGATTTCTATTCTTATTAGGTTGCCACATCCAAAGAAGGTAGATGAACCTATACTTGTTACACTTGCTGGGATTTTTATACTTGTTAGGTTGTTACATCCAGAGAAGGCAGATGAACCTATGCTTGTTACACTTGCTGGGATTTCTATACTTGTTAGGTTGCTACAAGATTGGAAGGCAACTCTGTTAATAGAAGTAACTCCTGATGGTACTACTATATCTGTAGCATTACCATTATAACTAATTAATATTATAGAATCTTCTGATTCTTTATATAATACAAAATCATTATAAGTATACAATTTTGAAGCTATTCTATCTG
>JALEQD010000035.1 GCA_022768655.1 Anaeroplasma sp. | reverse complement strand
TGCAGCTGGAATTTCAAATGATGATGCAGCAATATCTTGCTTAATACCAGAATTATACTTAGTATCAAGTAACTTTTCTTCAGAATCATATAATGCTACTGGTCTAGGATCTCCTTCTCCAGACGCAGCATTATAAACAATGATTTGTCCTGGAGCATCCATTACAATTTCAATATAAGAAGCTTTAACCACTGAAACTCTAACATAGAAATTTAAACCATCAAATTGATCATTATAAACTTGCTTATCATTAAATCTCTTAATTTCTACTTTACTTGGATTGGCAATAGAAACCTTTGAGTTAATAGCAAATACTCCTTCTCTATATTTTAAAGAAGTTTTACTATCATCAAAAGCACCTGTTCCTTCTACATTAGGGGTTGTCTTAGTCCAATTTCCAGGACTAGATAAATCATCAATAACCATTATATTCATTGTCGAAGAATTATTTATTGTTACATTTACACTAGTAGAAACATCATTGTTTTCAACAGAAGTAATTGTAGCAGTAGCATTTCCTGGATAAAATTTGTTTAATCCAGTAATGGTAAATAATTCAGGAGAATAACTTATATCCTCTGTATCTCCATTTTTTCTTGTAGTTGTTATAACCCAACTAGAAAAATCCAAATCAAAAACACTTGCTTCAAAGCTTGTTGTTCCTTCTTTTAAAGCTATTGATGTTATAGGATTTCTCATGTTAACAATTACATAAGAAACAACATTATATGCTTCTACCTTTTTTCCAGTCTCTTCATCAGTATATTTTGATACACGATAAGAATATTTAACCATATAAATACCCTTCTTTGTTGTATCTACTGCTGAATCATCAGGAACAATAGATAAAGCTTCAACTCCAGTAGCTACATGAGTTTTTTCTGTTTCAACACCATTTTTCATATAATGTAATGTGAATGTTGGTGCTGGTGGAGTAAAATCTCCACCTAAATCAAAATCAAATATTGTTTGATCTGGAGTAATACCTGCTAAATATTCAATTCCTAAACTATCTAAATATGAAGAACCTACTGTAATATTATATGTAGCTTGAACAAGCTTAGCTCCTACTCTATAGTTAATTAAAACCGGATATGAACCCATAACACTCATATTAACATCAGAAGTATCTACAGTATAATCCTTAACTTCCTCACTACCAGCATTTTGTGGTGTGCCATCTACATAAGAAATCCAGTTAGATTTTACAACTAGTCCCTCTGTTGAAAACTTTTCTCCTATGTAATATGATGTTTTTACATTTGTTGTATCAATAGAGATACTACTTAGTTGTTTTTGTTTTACAGCAACTTCCATATCAATAACAGGGTATTTACTTGTATCTACTGCATCAATAGGATCATTATCAACTGGTTGATTGTTGTTTTCATTACATGATGCTAAAGATAAACCTAGAATTGCTGTAAGTGCAAATAAACCAAAAAGTTTACTCTTTTTCATTTTAATTCCTCCTTTGTAAACGCTTTATAATTCATTATAACACATATTATAACACAGATAAACCCCTAGTCAATCAACAAAATTAAAAATGTTATTGATTTTTTCTTGTTGACAAGAGGTATTTATTTTGGTAGAATTGTAGAGCGTGGTTTTTGAATTAAGAAAGAGAGGTTTTTAGTAATGAAAAGAACTTATCAACCTAATAAACGTAAAAGAAAAGTAACTCATGGTTTCCGTGCAAGAATGGCAACTAAGGGTGGAAGAAAAGTTTTAGCTGCCAGACGTAAAAAAGGTAGAAAACAACTTACTGTTTAATTAAATAAATAAACATATTGACATAACTAGTACGACCAGATCAATTCATTTTTTTCGGTCGTACTTTTTTTGTTAATGGAGATATTCTATGAATAAACAATATCGCGTAAAAAAAAATCAAGAAATTGAAAATATTTTAAAAGAAAAAAAATATGTTTCTAATCAATATTTTTCAATATATAAAAAATACACTCCAAAAACCAGCCATTTTAGATATGCGATTAGCGTAGGAAAAAAACTAGGTAATGCTGTCGTTAGAAATAGAATCAAACGACAAATAAGGGCATGCTTAAATGAATTAAGCATTGACCTTATGCTGAATACGGATGTTTTTATAATTGCTAAGGTAAAAATTCTTGATTTAAGCTATCAAGAAATGCTAAAACAATTAGAATATCTATTAAAAAAGCATAAAATAATAAAAGGAGAAAAAAATGACTAATTTTTTCTATAAAAATAGACATAAGATTATTTTAGTAGTTTTCTTAACATTTTTATTATTTACATTAACAAGCTGTCGTATGGATTCTAAAAACTGGTATGATAAGCCATATACATCATATGCTCAAGAATGGGTTGATTTATGGAATGGCGGAAAAGGTTTTTGGAATGCATTATGGGGCTGGCCAGTAAATATTTTATCTTACCCAATTGCATTATTATGTTCAAGTATTGGAAAAGCATTAGGTAACTCTTATTTCTGGGGAATTTTATTTACTACACTTATTGTAAGAACATTGGCTTGGCCAATTTATGGTAAGCAAAATGGTATGAGTGTAAAAATGCAATTAATGCAACCAGAAATGAATAAGATTCAAAAGAAATATGGGGCTAGAAAAGATCCACAAAGTCAACAAATGATGCAACAAGAAATGATGAAATTATATAAGAAATACAAAATTAATCCTCTTGGTTGCGTTGGAACTATGTTTATGCAGTTCCCAATATTTATGTCTATGTATGAGGTAGTACAAAGAATTAATGCTACTACTACTACTTATATTAACGGCTCAATCGCTGTTACTACTGCAGGAAAATTTGCTTTAAATAATACAAAAGTATTTGGCTTTTTTGAGATGAATACTTCTTTCTTTGAAGCAACAGCAGTTCAGGATAAAATCTTCGCAGTTGTTATCGCATTAGCCTTTGGAGCATTACAACTTTTACAACAAAAGTTGTCATCACGTCCTCCTAAGTATCAAAAGAAATATCCAAATTCTCAAACAGCAAAGCAAACTGATCAGCAAAAACAAATGAATATGATGATGTATATTATGACATTCATGTTTGTGTTTATGTCATTATCATCAACATCACTTGCTATTTATTGGTTAATTGGTGCTGTTTATCAAATCTTCCAATCTCAAGTAGGTAGAAAGATTAATGAAATACAATATAACAAAATGAAAGAAAAAAATAATTTATAATGGTGGTTTAGACTATGCAAAAAAAGGTAGAGTTTATCGCAAAAAACACTGAAGAAGCTATGGCTGAAGCAGTAAAAAGATTACATATATCAAGTGATAAGATTTTCGTTAATGTATTAGGAGAATTACCAGAAGGTCTAAATTGTGAAGCATTAGTTGATGTTAATTTAACATTAGAAGGTAAAAAATATTTAGAAAGAATACTTAAAGCATTAAATATTGGGTATCAAATTGAAGCTAGAAGTGTTGGTGGAGAACAACAAATCCATTATATAGTAGATAGCTATGAAAATTCTTTATTAATCGGTGTTAAAGGAAAAACATTAGAGGCTTTCCAAATCTTATTACGTAATTTAATTTCTACATATACAAAAGATCATATTATTACTACTTTAGATATTGGTGGATATAGAAGCAATAGAGCACATCAATTAGAAATTTTAGCTACTAAAACTGCAAAGGAAGTTGCTAAAACAAAAATTGCTGTTAAGCTACAACCAATGAATTCATTTGAACGTCGTGTAATTCACGAAAAATTAAGTGATTGGCGTGATATTTATACTGAATCTGAGGGCGAAGGCGAATCTAGAGCTATCGTAATTAAGCCAAAAAATAAAGAAAATAATTAATATTATTACACACTGCTTTATTTGCAGTGTGTTTTAATTTTCATAAAAATATTCAGTGCTATATAGTAAAAAAATATAGAAAAGTTTTAACGGATTTACATTTTCTTGTTACTTTGTTAAAATAATAATACTATGAAAAAAATATTAAAAATAATTTTATTTATAATTCAAGGTGTATTAGTTTTTATTGTATACGGTGCATTAACTACTGCTTCTGTAAAAAATATTGAAAAGATTATCCTTGTTGAACAATTTAAAAATAAAGCAGTTTATCAGGAACAATTATCTACTAATACTTTAAAATTTTATAAAGTTGAATCTAATGAACAAATGCCAGCATTTATAAGACAAAATGGTGAAATTTATCCCGGAAATATAGGTGATATTTTGGTTTCTGTTGAGGCTTCAGTCCTTAATCCTTTAGTTAGTAATTTTGTTTCTTTTTTTGCTGGTGGGCATGCTGGATTATGTGTAGGTGAGTATAAGGATAATGATATAGTTGTTCTTGATAACAATACAATTGAAACATCAGCATTAGATAATACAGGTGATTATTGTCAGGTATATACAAAGGACTACTGGATAAAAAAATCAATATATAAAGAGGTCATTGGCTTAAGATGTGATATTACATATGATCAAAAAATGGAAGTAAATTCATTAGCCTGTGCATATATTGAGGATCCTTACAATTTTACTTTTTTGTTTGATACTATAAATAAATCATATTGTAGTGATTTAATATCAAAAATATATAAAAAAGTAGGTATTAATTTGAATAAGGATGGTTTTACAACATCTATTTATGATATAATTGTATCAAGTGATTCTTATATATCATATTATCATTATTATGATAATGATGGAGTAAGACATATTTATTATTTAGGATAGGAGGAAATAAATATGGCATATGTTGCTTTATATCGTGCATATCGTCCTCAGAAATTTTCTGAGGTTGTTGGACAACAACACATTATAAAAACATTACAAAACGCCATAGCATTAAATAAGGTTGCACATGCATATTTGTTTTGTGGTCCTAGAGGAACAGGTAAAACAACACTTGCAAAAATAATGGCTAAAGCCTTAAATTGTGTTAATGGTCCGACAACTGAACCGTGTTGTGAATGCGAATTATGTCAGGGAATAACAAAAGGAATTGTGTCTGATGTTATTGAAATTGATGCCGCATCTAATAATGGTGCAGATGATATTAGAGCATTAAGAGATACTGTTAAGTTTTTACCTGCGATGGGTAAATATAAGGTTTATATTATTGATGAGGTCCATATGCTTTCTAATGCTGCGTTTAATGCATTATTAAAAACATTAGAGGAGCCTCCTAAGCATGTAATATTTATTCTTGCAACAACAGAGCCTTATAAATTACCAAATACAATATTATCTAGATGCCAAAGATTTGATTTTCAATCTATCTCAATAGAAGATATTTTAACAAGATTAAATATTGTTGCCCAGGAAGAAAATATAAAAATATCAGCTGAAGCATTATATCAAATTGCAACATCATGTGAGGGTGGAATGCGTGATGCATTATCATTATTTGATCAATGCATAAGCTATAGTGTTAATCCTGAAATAACTATAGATGATGTTTTAGCCGTATCAGGTAATATTTCGTATATGAAAATAATAGAATTATTAGAGGCATGCTTATCAAAAGATGAAACAAAGGCTATAGTAATTCTTGATTCCTTTTTAAAGGAAGGTAAAGAGGTACCTAGAATTGTTAATGATATTATATTATTTTTAAGAGATGTGCTTCTTTTTAAAAATAATTCTATAATCGATGATAAATTAATGTATAAAAATAATGGTTTTATTAGCTTATGTAATAAGCTTTCTAAACCAATAATTTATAATTGGTTAGATATTTTAAATGAAGCATTAAATCAAATGAGATATTCAACTCAAAAAAGAGCATTTTTAGAATTAGCAATTCTAAAAATGAATGATAATAAACTAAATGAGGAAGCTAATATCATAAATAGATTAGAATCATTAGAATATACAGTTTTAATGATGTCACAAAATAAACAAGAAAATATAGAAAAAAATAAACCAAATAATAATTTCGTACCACAATTTACTTCAATTTCTGATTTAAAAAATATACATGATACAAAATATGAAGAAAATAATCATATTGATGATACTTCTTCTTTTGTTGAAAATAAACCAGTAGAAGAAAAGCCTATTGAAATTGTTAATAAACAAAATGAAGTAAATACAAAAACAGAATACAAATCAGGTGAAATCACAATTCATGATATTGAAGCAATATTATATAATGCATCGAAGGAAAAAAAGGAAAAATTAAAGGCAGTATGGAATCAAATATCTGAAAGATATACAAATATTTTTGTTGTACAAATATTAGTAAATGGAAATATTGTTGCTGTATCAGATGATGCATTTATTGTTGAGCTTGCAGATGCAGGCTTCTGTAATAGAGTAATGCAGTATGAAAATTATGTTAAAATCATTGAAATATTAAATGAATTTGATTTAAATATTAAAGAATATATTTGTGTACCTAAGCTTATTTGGGGTAAAATAGCATTAGATTATAAAAATAAATATAATCCAAAAACAAATCCAAGACCAAATCTTGAAGAAATAGAAATTGGAGTAAAAAAAAGAATAGCTCCAAAGACTGAAAATAAAACTGAGGATGAACCATTTGTTCAAATGTCTAAGGATTTGTTTGATGAAGGACAATTAAAAATAATGGAGGAATAAAAAAATGAATCAACAAGCAATGATGCGTTTAAAGAAAATGCAAAAACAAATGATGGAGGCTCAAGAAAAGCTTGAATCTACAGTATTTAAGGGTACAGCCGGTGGTGGAGTAGTCGCAGTTGAGGTAAAGGGCTCACACGAGGTTGTAAGTGTTAAAATTGATAAGGAAGCCTTAGAAGATGATATTGAAATGGTAGAGGATATGATTGTATTAGCATTAAATGATGCTAATAAGAAGATTGAAGCTGAAACTCAAAAGACAATGGGTGCTTTTGGTGGAGGATTAGGTTTATTCTAATGAAATATCCACAAGCTCTAGAAGATTTGATAGAATGCTTTACAAATCTTCCTTCAGTTGGTAAAAAAACAGCAGAAAGGTATGCTTTATATGTATTAATGCATATGGATGATGCAAGCATTACAGATTTTTCTAATGCATTAATTAGTATAAAGAAAGATATTCATATTTGTAATAATTGTGGAAATATTTCTGAAGGAGATACTTGTTCAATTTGCAAGGACGAAAAAAGAAATAAAAGACAAATATTAGTAGTTGAAAATGTTAAAGATTTATTCACTATTGAAAAAATAAATGAATATCAAGGAATATATCATGTATTAAATGGCGCTATCAGCTTTTCGAAGGGTATCGGAATTGATGATTTAAATATTAATTCATTAATTGAAAAAGTAAAAAATAATATGGTAGATGAAATTATTTTAGCCACAAACGCAACCCTTGAGGGTGAAACTACAGCAAGATATATAAAAGAATTATTACAAGAATATTCTGTTAAAATAACAAGAATTGCACACGGACTACCAGTAGGTGGAGATTTATCTTATGCTGATGAAATGACAGTTTTAAAAGCATTTGAGGGTAGACGAGAATATTAAAAAATATTGTTTCATAGAATTATTTAGGTGAAACAATGAAAACAATAAAATATATTATTAATTCTATATTTATTGGTGTATTTACAATATTTATTTTTAATTTTATAGGGCAATTTGTTAATTTAAAATTGCCCTTTTCAATATTTTCTATTTGTTTAATAGGTTTCTTTAGATTACCTGGATTTATTGTATTACTTATTTTTTTAGTTATATAAGGAGTTCATATGGAAGTATCATTTTATAGTTTAGATAATGATAATAATAAAATTATCTACAAATCAGAATATAAAAAAATAAATAATACCATAATTTTTAAAGATAAATCTTTAGAAAATACTGACTTATATATCACAATAGAAAATGACCATTTAGTCATTAAACGTATTGGACAAGTAACAATGACGTTTAAAGCAAAATTGAAAGAAATAACTGATGGTTATTATAAGAATGAAATGGGATTGGAATTTAATTTTAAAGTAAAAACTACTTCTCTTATCCTAAAGGATAATAGAATAGATTTAGAATATTTGATGATTTTAGATAACGAAGTTATTAATAGTCATAAAATATGGATAATAATACGCTAAAATACTTGAAAAATTTGAGTTTTTCAAGTAAAATGTAATAGCATTCAAATTTTGGAGGAATGATTATGGAAAATATTTCACAAATGTCATTATTAGAGGTAGCTGTTAAGCTAATGGAGCAAACTCAAGGTGTAAAAAATATTCGTGCTTTAATCAAAGAAGTATTAGAATTAAAGGGCTTATCAGATGAGGATGGTTCTATTTCTACACAATTATATATAGACATAACTACAAGTTCAAAATTTGTATATATGGGTAATGATGAATGGGATTTAAAGTCTCGCCAATCATTAGATGAATTCGATAAGGATGGTTCAGCATTTAATTCTAAGGATGATGAAATTGATGATGAATTAGATGACGATCTTGATGAAGATGATCTTGATGATGAGGATGAAGACGAAGATGATCTTGACGATGAAGATGAAGACGAAGATGATCTTGATGATGAGGACGAAGACGACTTCGATGATGACGACGACGAGGACGAAGATGATCTTGATGATGAAGATGATTTAAACGATGGCGAAGATATGGAAAGATATTCAGAAGAAGGCTTCAACGAAGATAAATACAACGATTACATGGATGATTATGAAGACATGTATGATGAAAATTAATCATCACATATTTTCACACACTTTTTTGATAATAAAACAATAATTTATGGGTATACTATAGATGTCTTAAAAAGACAGTATCTATCAAATCTCCCTACATAGATAGATAAGTTTTTCATAAGCAAACTATAACTCTCCCAAGGATAAAAGGCAGCGGAAGCTGCCTTTTGTTCATTTAAGATGTTTAATTTATTATTAATAAATGATAAAATTATCTTATGAAATATTAAATCTAACAGAAAGGAATTCTAATCAATAAATATATTGGTTGGATAATTAAATTATGTATAAAATTGCTTTAGTTGAGGATGAAAAAAATTTAAATTCATTAGTAGTTAAATATTTAACATCAGAAGGTTATGAGGTAGTTTCCTTTACAACTGGAGAGGATGCTAAAAAAGCAATATCTAATGATATTTCATTATGGATTTTAGATATTATGCTTCCAGGTGTTGTAACAGGATATGATTTACTAAAAGAAATACGTACAAGTAATGCAAAAATGCCAATAATTTTCACAAGCGCAAGAGATCAAGACATTGATAAAATTATGGGATTAGAAATGGGTAGTGATGATTATGTATCAAAGCCGTATTCTATAAGAGAATTAATGCTAAGAGTAAAGAATTTATTAAATAGATGTTATGCTAGCATAACAGAAAAGGATACTTCTACTGAGGAATTTAATGGATATATTATTGATTTTAATAAAAGAATAGTTACAAAGAATAATGAAAACATAAATTTAACCTCAAAAGAGTATGATTTATTATTATTTTTACTTAAAAATAAATCTACTGCATTTTCAAGAGATCAAATATTAGATCATGTTTGGGGTAGTGATTATTTTGGAAGTGATAGAGTAGTTGATGATTTAATGAGAAGACTAAGGCAAAAAATGCCAGATTTATCTGTTGAAACAATATATGGATATGGATATAGATTATCATTATGATGAAAAAAATTAATATTTCATCGCAATTAATAATTTTATTTTTTACAATTTTATTAATTGCATCCTGTGCATTTTCTATAACAACACTTTCAAGAATCAGGGATTTTGCTGAACGTGAGGTATATTCTAGATTATCTACATATATTTATTTGATTAATACAAATAATCATAAAAATCCTGATTTTCCAGATATGAAGGTTGCTTATTACATAGAAGATGATACAAATAATGTTAGATACGCTAGCGCAAACATTGATAGATATATTACAACAGATGAACTTAATGATTTAATCAAATATATTGCTTCAGAAAATGAAGGAGACAAGGTTTCATTTTTAGCAAATGGATATTTTAAGCATAATAAAAATAGAATATACTATGTTTTAACAACAAATAATAAATTAGAAGATTATACTATTATTTTTACTGATTCATTATATACAAACAATTTAGTGAGAAGTGTTTCAGTTGAGGTTATACTTGTTTATTTTCTTGTTGTAATTTTAGGATTTTTTGTTATTTATTTATGGAGTAATAATTTTGTTAGGAGAATACGAAAATTACAAAATCATATTGTAAATTTACCAAAGAATAAATATGAAGTAGCATATAATGATGATTCACTCGATGAAATTGGTGAATTATCTAAATCTATTGAAAGAATGAGATTAGAAATTGGACATAATGAAAAAACAAAGCAAGAAATGCTTCAAAATTTAAGTCATGATTTTAAAACACCAATTGCTGTAATAAAATCATATGCTGAGGCACAGCAGGATGGAATGGTTGATGAGGAATCATCAAAGATTATTATTGCCCAAGCTGAAATATTAAAGAAAAAGGTTAATAGATTATTACAATATAATTCATTAGAATATCTAGAAAAAACAAAAGAATTTGAAGATGTTGATATGAAGGAATTAATTTCTGAGGTATTACAAAATTATAGGTATCAAACTACATTAGAATTTGATTTAGATTTAGATGATAATGTTGTTTTTAAAGGCTATAGAGAGAATTTATATACTGTTGTTGATAATATTATAGATAATGCTAAAAGATACGCTAAAACGAAGATTAAAATAGTTTTAAAGCCTAATAGATTAAGAATATATAATGATGGTGAACCAATTGATGAACAATTCTTAAATAGTGTATTTAAACCATATGAAAAGGGTAGTAAGGGTGAATTTGGTTTAGGTATGAGTATTGTTAAAAAGACTATTGATTTTTTTGGTATGAATTTAAAGGTTGTTAATGAGCCTGAAGGTGGAGTATCGTTTATTATTATAAGTGAATAAAGAAAAAGCTATATAGATAATACACAAATATAAGTGTAAACTATATAGCTTTTGTTTTTTTACTTTTAAATTTTAAATATACTATTTTAATATTTCATTTACTGTATTTATATCTATATCTAATAAATTAACTATATCTTCTTTAGAAATACCTTTTCAATACATTTTTAAAATATGAAAAAAAGGATAATTATAATAAAAAATATATCTCCTTTTTAATGGTATTGTCTAAATACTAAAAGAAAGGAGATATACAAATTTATTATAAATTATTAATTGAAAATCTAAAAGATTTATATAATCTAATAATCATCTAAAAAGTGCTATTTCAATCCCAAAAGAGACTGAAATTAAGCACTTTTTATTGTTTTTTAGATTATTCTACAACAATTGTAGCAGTTGTAATTGTAACAGACTTTCCATCAGTATTAGAAACAAATCTAATTGATGTAAACTCTGTAGTTGATTCAAAAGTTATTGTAGCAGAATCATTTACAGTCCAACTAGCATCTTTTTTATCAAGACCAGAAGTAGCTGTAATAGCTTTACCAATAACATTACCATTTGCATCTAAGAATTCAATATTTAAATATGCAGAAGCCTTTGTAGAACCTGTTGTAAATCCAGTTAATGATAATGTAGCTTTTTTAGCCGCAACTGTTTTCAATACTAAATTATCAGTACCCGCAATTTTATAACTTACTATTGCTGGACTATCTGAACTTGAAACAGTAGATTTTCCATTTTTTACCCAATCTGCACTATTTTCTCCTGAATATGAATAAGTATATGTTGTTTTAGTAGTTTCAGTTTGTTTTGGAACAGTTATTGAAATAGAATCAATATAAGTATCTGCTGTTGCTTTAATTACTACTAATCCATCCGCAGTAGCTGTGTATGTTGTATTCTTATCTGTTGCAGCATTATCATTTACTGAATATTTAGCTTCATATCCCTTTATTTCTACTTTTGTACCTTTTAATACATAGAATTCAAGTTTTGTATTAGTATTAAATTGAGCCCATTGTTGATTACGAGGAGCAAGTTTACCTGCTGTTGCATCAACTACTAATTTATTATCAGCAATTAATTCTTTTGATCCTTGAACTGTATTTGTAATCTCATTACCATTAGTAGTATCTGTTCTAAATGACCAAGTTGTATCTTCAGTTACTACTGATTGATAAACAACACTTATTGACTCTAAATATACGTTTTTATTTGTAACATTGAAGTATATTTTACCATTTTTATTAGCAATAAATTGAACAGATTTTTTACCAGTCATTTCAACAAATCCATTTTCTTCCCAAGTAATTGCATCATCTGTAAAAATTGTATTATCACCATCAACAAATGATCCATAACCAACTTTGATGTTACCTGCAGCTTCAGATCTAAATTTAAATGTCACAAATGCACCCTCTTTAACATCTAAAGAAATGAATGTTCCAGCATTAACTTGTGCATCTGCATTACTAGCATTAGAAGGATATCTACATTGGAATTTCTTACCCCAAATAGTTAAACCATAGCTACTTAATGCATCTGCATAAGTTTTATTTTGGTGATTAATATTTGATGCAAATGTATTAACATTGTCACATTCAGCATTAGCAAAATTGTATACAACATTTTCTTTAGCTAAATCTTCATGTTTTACCCATCTAGCATGCAATGTTATTGGTTCTGTTACTTTAGTTTCACCAAAAATAAATTGTTCTTTGTATTCAGAATCTGTATACCAACCTTTCAATACATAACCGTCAACTGCTTTAACTTCTGGAGCTGATATAGAAAGACCTTCAATTGCATAAGCTTTACCTGTAACTTCAGGAGTATCAACGCCATCAGCTACTGTTGCATCGTAAGTAATATTATGTCTTATACCTGCTTGAACTGTAACATTTAATACTAAAGATTTATCTCCTTGAGATAATGTAATAGTAGTAGTTCCTTCTATTAAACCATGAACTATTAAACCATCATATGTACAAACATTTGGATCAGCTATAGTTATAGTTATTTCTTTATTGCTAGCATTCCATGGCTCTACATATGCAACAACATCAACATCACACTCTTCTTTTACTGTAACAGCAACTGCAGCCTCTTCTTTATTTACTTTTATGTCAGTTGTATTAGCTAATGGTGATTCAAGCGTTTGTTGAGCAGTTAATGCAGCAGTAGCATCCCATGCAGCACTCCATTTACACTTACCATTTGTTGCAGCAAAAATATTAGCCATTGTATAATTTGCGGCTTGTTCTGCTGTTAATACCTTACCACCATTTACGGCTTCAGTAATTGCACCTGCACCAGTAGAACCATATTCACAGAAATCTGCATTGACAGGAGAATTTCCTGACATATCAAACCAACGAGATTTTGCAGAACCATTATAATCTAATGTAGAATATGTACTATCAAAGTTACAGTTAATGTATGCTACAGTAGCAGCAGGGCCCCAAGGACGACCTAATGACATTGATCCAACAGCAACATTTTCTCCTCTTGTGAATGTACAATTATTGAAAATATATCCATAATCTGGTTTGTCCTCAGCAGTTGCTTTCATTGCAGTAACATAACCAGTATTTGTTGCAGTACCAGTTCCATCTCTAGAAATAGCTGTAATAGTTGTTGCATCAAAGAATGCTAAACCATCAGCATTACCAAAGATGAAATCGATATTACCATCAATCTTTCCGCCCTTTACATATAAACGTCCAGACTTAATGTATAAAGTATCTTGGTTACCGTATAAATATACATTATTTAATACAGCTTGATCTCCATTAATTGTTAATGCTAAGCCCTGAGGAGAAGATTCCTTCTTATTATTATTGACATAATCGAAATCATTTCTAATTGTAATATTAGATGCTCCAAATCCTACTGCATCAACATGAACCGTTGCACAATCTACTTTATTTAATCCATATGCAGCACCAGTTACTGGATTAATAGTTGATTCAACTGCACTATATGTAATAACAGTATTAGCTTGACTTTCACCTACTAGTTTTAAATTAGTTAATGTAGCAGGTACTGTGATTTTTTCATTATATGTTCCATCGGCTACATATATTACTTTTGTAACATTTTTGTCATAGTTGCAAGAAGCTAAATAATCAATTGCAGAAGTCAATGTTGTAAATGTTTCTACACCATTAATCTTGTCTCCTTGATTTGTAATACTAGCATCTTTATTAACATTGATGTATATTTTTGTATCAACAACAACAGGCTTTGAACCTACAACTACAACATCATATGATTTAGTGTATTTACCTACTGTTACATTAACTGTATATAATCCAGCTTTATTTTCATCAAAATTTGCTTGAAATTTGTATTCCTTGACATTAGATACTCTTTCTTCAACGTTGTCATCCCAAGTAGTATAAGCCACTACCTCAGAAGTATCTAATTTAGAACCTAAATAATAAGTTTTATTAGCAAATTCAGTATTGATTTTAATTCCTGTTTGAGTAGCAACTTTAACTGTATATTCACCTTTTAATGCTGGAACATCTTCGCCCTCTGGATTAGCATTAATTCTAATAATATAATCACCAGATGCTGTTTTATTATATGCAGTAGAATCAACAGTATAATCTACACCTGCAGATAATACTAATTGTACACCATCATTATATACACCTGTTACTAATAGACCTTCATAACTAAAATCAGTTCCATTTTTGAATCTCTTAGTTGCATTATCAGCATTTAACTTAATAGAAGTTAGTACAGCATTAGCTCCCTTAACATTTGTAGATGCCTTTGCTAATCTATATTTAGCATTTTCTGCACCTTCAGTCACCCAAGAATTTTCAAAGTCTAATTTTAATGTATCCTTTAACCATGTTGGAGTGATTGCACTTGCTTCAACAGTTGCAGCTTCAACAGCAGTATCTTTTAATACTAAATTTGTAATAGTTTCACTAGAAACAAAGTGTA
>JALEQD010000027.1 GCA_022768655.1 Anaeroplasma sp. | reverse complement strand
CTCTTCTGTCTCTTGAGCTTCTTCTTGTACTGGCTCTTCTACTACTTGAGTATCTTCTTCAATTTTCTTACCAACTTTCTTACTCTGTACATAAGAAATTATCTTAGATGCAATTAATAATAATACTATAATTAGGATTATTAATAAAATTGATAGAAAAAATACTTGATCAACAGGGTTTTTAAAAAGATCTTTAAAATATGAAACAAATGATAACATGCTATCGCTCCTTTTTTTGCACATATATTCTAATTATAAATTATTTGAAAAAATTATTCAATAATACATTATAAAACAACCAAAAAAAATGAATAATTTTAAAAATTCATAATATGAAAATAAAAACTCTTATCAAATTATGACAAGAGTTAAACTTTAATCTTGGAGCGAGTGAACGGGATCGAACCGTCGTCATCAGCTTGGAAGGCTGAGGTTCTACCATTAAACTACACTCGCATATAAATGGTCGGGAAAACAGGATTCGAACCTGCGACATCTTGGTCCCAAACCAAGCGCTCTACCAAGCTGAGCTATTTCCCGATGCTTTTTCATAACCCTTAGGTATGAACGCTCATTCATTTTATCACAAAAAAAAAATTAGTGCAATAGTATTTTGCACTTTTTTTTATTTTTTTTTGAGGGATTATTTTGGGAAGGAAGGAGAATAAATTCTCCTTCTATCCTTTATTAATTAAAATAGGCCAAATGAACATCTTCTGTTGTTACAACTTCTTGTATCAATAGTAGGAATGTTTTCAAAATAATTCTCAATTGATCTACAAATTATTTCATCTAATGAGCAATCTTGAATTATTTGAACAGGATCTGTATTAATGAAAGATTGGTAATATTCCATATTATTACAACAATTCTCTCTAGTAGTAATTCTTGCAACACAATATACAGATGTTGGTGTATTACATGGTGTAACTGCTAATTCAGATACTCCATTTCCAATATCTGTTAATGTATAACTAAATAATGTATTTCCAACTATTATTTCATTGTTTTTCCTATTGACCTTGCAATTTTGTTCTTGTGAACAAGCCATATAAATCTCTCCTTTGTAGCTTTTAGCTACACTCTATATTATGAGTAAAGAAGAAATTTTTATTAGGTTATTATAATATATGAATTTTAATTGTATCAGTTATTGCATTACCTACAGAAGAAGCACCAGTGATAATTACCTTATCACCTTTTTTAACAATTTTTGTTTCTAAGGCTTTTTCTATAGCATATTGGAATAATTCATCTGTTGAATCCTTCTTCTCTGCATAAACAGGGAATACGTTCCATGCCAAATTTAATTGACGACATGCTTTTTCGTTTACTGTAACAGCAATAATTGGACATTCAGGTTTATAAGCTGATAATTTAAATGCTGTTTGTCCATGATTTGTAACACAAATTATCGCTTTAGCATCTACTTGATAAGCACAAGATACTGCAGCATTACAAATTGAAGATAAGAAATCATCACCTAAATCTAAATTGTTTTCCCAATATCTTTTTCTAAAATTGATATTCTCTTCAGTATATAATGCTATATCTTGCATCGCTTTAACTGATTGAATAGGATATTTTCCGGCAGCTGATTCACCTGATAGCATTATAGCAGTAGTTCTATCGTATATTGCATTTGCAACATCTGAAACCTCTGCACGTGTAGGTCTTGGGTTAATTTGCATTGAATCAAGCATTTGTGTTGCTGTAACAACAATTTTACCTTGATGATAGCATTTTGAAATTAATTCCTTTTGGATTTTTGGTAGCATTTTAAAAGGAACTTCTACACCCATATCTCCACGAGCTACCATTATTCCATCAGATACTGCTATTATTTCATCCATTTTTTCAATACCTTCAGTATTTTCAATCTTTGAAATAATTCTAATCTTACCTGATGTATCATATTCATCAAGAAGCTTTCTAACCTCCAACACATCTTCTGGTCTACGAACGAATGATGCTGCAATATAATCAACACATTCTTTAATACCAAATATAATGTCTTTTCTATCTGCCTCAGAAATGTAAGGCATATCTACAATTACATTTGGTATATTAATTGATTTTCTATTTGATAATGTAGCATCATTTAATATCTTACAAACAACATCTTTTCCTTCAACTCTTAAAACCTCAAAGGATACTTTTCCATCATCAGCTAAAATGATAATACCAGGCTTATTAACATATAATGCTAAATCAGGATATGTTAATCCAACCTTTGTTTCATCGCCAATTAAATCATAATCACTACAAAATCTAAATTCATTTCCAGTTTTTAGTTCAACTTTTCCATCTTTAAATAGTCTTACTCTAATTTCTGGACCCTTAGTGTCAAGAAGAATTGGAAGTGGAATATTTAATTCATTCCTAAGTCTCTTAACCCTTTCCATTCTAACCTTTTGCTCTTCATGTGTACCATGAGAAAAGTTTAAACGAGCACAATCTAGGCCATTTTGCATCATAGTTCTTAAAATATTTTCATCATCGCAAGCAGGACCAAGTGTGCAAATAATTTTTGTTTTACGCACTGTCTTCACCTCTTGATAATATTTTATCATAAATAAAAAAAATAAATTCAATATTTAGAGTAAAAACGTTTTTATAAATAAAAAAAATCCTTTTATACAAGGATAATAATGGTGCCGACTATAGGAATCGAACCCACAACCTACTGATTACAAGTCAGTTGCTCTACCAATTGAGCTAAGTCGGCATAAATGGTGGAGGTTAACGGGCTCGAACCGCTGACCCTCTGCTTGTAAGGCAGATGCTCTCCCAACTGAGCTAAACCTCCATCAAATCATATAAAGATAAAAATGGCGCCCGCAGTAGGACTCGAACCTACGACACCTTGATTAACAGTCAAGTGCTCTAACCAACTGAGCTATGCAGGCAAAAATAATATTCAAAGAGAAAGCCTGGCAACTACCTACTCTCGCACTATTAAAAGTACTACCATCAGCGTAAAAGTGCTTAACTTCTGTGTTCGGGATGGGAACAGGTGTGACCACTTTGCCATCATCACCAGACTATTTTCTTTGAAAACT
>JALEQD010000160.1 GCA_022768655.1 Anaeroplasma sp. | reverse complement strand
TTTTTAATTTCAAAAAAAAATAGATTGTTTTAGCAATCTATTTTTTCAAAGGAGGAGAGAATTATTTAAATACTAGCTTTTATATCTATATAATATCAAAAAAATGTAAAGTTTACAATACTTTTTATGTTATTTTTATTTTTATTCATAAAATTCAATTATATCTGAAATAACATTTTCATGTTTTTCTTCATTTAATATTTCATGCTTCATATTATCATATTCTATAATTTTAATATTTTGATAACCTATTTTCTTTAATAATTTCATTGTTTTATTTAATTTTTTTGTTCCACCTGTTGTTCTATCATCCTTACCTGATATACTTAATATTTCTAAATCTGGATTCTTGCACTCATATAATTTGAATTTCTTCAAATTTTTATCAAGTGTAAAAAGACATCTATTTGAACAATTATCAAATTTAAATGAGCATAAAGGATTATTTTTATATTCATTTATGTTATTTTCATTATAGCTAAGCCAGCTAAGATCATCTTTAAATGACATATTATTTGAAAATGCATATAATAATTTACTATATTTATATTCTCCGCTAAGCTTACAAAAAAGCTTTGATAAAAATACAGCTAATCCAACACCAGGATTATATGATACAGTACCACATAATATCATTTTTTTAATTTCATCATCGTGCTTCATCAAATAGCTTCTAGCTATAAGTGTTCCCATTGAATGAGCAAAAATATATAAATCCATATTAGGATTATCATCCTTTATGAATTTTGTAATTTGATACTGATCGCTAACTAATTGCTCAAAGCTACCTACATGACCTAATGGATACTTTTCATTAATACTTTTACCATGACCTCTAGTGTCAGATATAATAACAGAATATCCTATAGCGTTTAATCTATTTATTAATTCAAAATATCTTTCCTTATGCTCAATCATTCCATGAATGATTTGTATACATCCTTTTGCGTTATCACATTTTGCATAAATACATGAAAGCTCTAGGCCATCAGTTGCGTTTATTACTATATAATCCATAAAAATCCCTCAATTCAATAATTTAAATATTAAGCTAGTTTTTTCTTT
>JALEQD010000020.1 GCA_022768655.1 Anaeroplasma sp. | reverse complement strand
CATACATATTCTACTGATTGGAATAGTGACGCAACAAATCACTGGCATGAATGTAGCTGTGGAGAAAAAGAATTACAGACAGCTCATACATATGGTGAATTTGTAGTAACAAAGGAAGCAACACATACAGAAGATGGAAGCAAGAAGCAAACATGTAGTGTATGTGGTTATGAAAATGTAGTAGTAATAGAAAAGCTAGGTCATGATTTAGTTCATCATGATGCTAAGGATCCAACATGTACTGAAATTGGATGGAATGAATATTATTCTTGTAGTTCATGTGATTATACAACATATCAAGAAATAGCTGCGATAGGACACACATATGGCAATTTAGTACCAGCCGTATCAGCAACATGTGAAGATGATGGAAATGTAGCATACTATCAATGTAGTGCGTGCAATAAATATTTCAATGAAAATAGAGAAGAAATAGATACAATAGTAGTTCCAGCAACAGGACATACATATGAAGATTGGAGTATTGATGAAATAGAGCATTGGCATCAATGCTCATGTGGACACACTGATGATAGAAGTGAACATGAATATGAAAATGGAGCTTGTAAATATTGTGGCTATCGTTATATTAGTGAAGGCTTAGATTTTATTTTATCTGACGATGAAACATATTACATGGTTGTTATTAATGTATGTAATGATGGATTTATAAATATTCCAAGTGAATATGAAAATCTTCCTGTAAAATCAATATTATCAATGAGGAGTTCTTATTTATACGGAATTTATATTCCAAATAGTATAATAGCAATTTGTGATTTTGCATTTGGTGGATATGGTGCTTGTATTAATTTAACAACAGTTGTTTTTGAGGATAATTCAAGTCTTGAATATATTGGTAGTTCCGCGTTTGCTCAGTGTTCATCATTAAATACAATAGAAATACCAGAATCAGTAACTGAAATAGGAAATGGTGCTTTTTCTGAATGTTATAATCTTGAAAGTGTAACATTTGCTGAAGGAAGTAAGCTAGAAGTATTAAGTCCAGGTGTATTTAATTCAACAAATATAACTAATATCGATATTCCACAAAGTGTTAAGAAAATAGGCGATTATGCATTTGGCGGCTGTCAATCATTAGAAAGTATTATTTTACCACAAAATTTAGAAATTATTGGTGAGGGTGCATTTAATAATTCTAAACTTAAAAAAATAGAAATACCAGAATCAGTAACTGAAATAGGAAATGGTGCTTTTGATGAATGTTACAATCTTGAAAGTGTAACATTTGCTGAAGGAAGTAAGCTAGAAGTATTAAGCCCAGATGTATTTAATAGTTGTTATAAATTATCTAAGATAAATATTCCACAAAGTGTTACAACAATAAGTGAGATGGCTTTCTATAATAACCAATCATTATTACAAATAGTTATTCCACAAAATGTTACAACAATAGGTGACGAAGCATTTAATTTGTGTATTAATTTATTGGAGGTATATAATTTATCAGAGCTTAACATTTTAGCTGGTAGTTTTGATCATGGATATGTTGGAGCATATGCGAATAAGATTCATACTTCATTAGATGAAGAATCTATTTATGTTGATATTGAAGATTATACTTTTTCTGTAATTGATGGAGACTACACTTTATTAAGATATAATGGTAATGATAATAATATTGTTTTACCAGTTATTGAAAACGTAAATTATAAAATTGGAAATGGTGCATTTGCAAATACAAATATTACTACCTTATATGTTTCTGAAGGTGTTACTGAGATTGGTATTAGCGCATTTGAAGAATGTAGTAATTTAATACAGGTTACATTATCTAGTACAGTTACTACAATAAAAGATAATGCATTTATGAATTGTCGTATATTAGAAATCTATAATTATTCAGAATTAAAATTAGAATATAATTCAGAAGATTATGGATATATAGCAATTAATGCATGTGCAATACATACAACAAAGGATGAAGAATCTATTTTAATTACAATTGATGATTATTTATTCATATATGATGCTGATGAGGATTTGTATGTATTATTAGGTTATAACGGTAAAGATACAGAAGTTGTATTACCAGAGCTAGTTAATGGAAAGGGTTATTATGTTTCAAATATTTCATTTAACCAAGATATAATAAGTGTTGTTGTTCCAAATACAGTTATTGGTATTGACCAGAATACATTTAAAAGCTTAAAATCAGTTCAAAAAATCGAAATTCATGCAAAAATTCAAAAGCTTTATAATGGTATGTTTTCAGAGTTAAAAGAATTAAAGGAAGTATTTATTCCAAATACAGTTAAAACAATAGAATCAGGTGCATTCTATAATTGTGTTAAGCTAGAAAATGTTATTTTTGAAGAAAATAGTAGTTTAGCTTCTATTTATAGTGCTGCTTTTACAGAATGCAGTAGCTTAAAGGAAATCACTTTACCTGATAGTGTAAAAAATTTAAATCAATATTGCTTTGCAAATTGTGGATTAACAAAATTTACAACTCCAGCTAATTTAGAAGTGATAGGTACTCGTGTTTTTGATAGATGTATGAGTTTAGAAGAGGTAGTTATTGGAAGTAGTGTAATTACTATTAATGCTAGTGCATTTTCCAATCTTACAAAGCTAAATAAGATTACATTTGCTGAAAATTCAAAATTACAATATATAGGAATGAATGCCTTTTCTGATACTGGCATAGTAAATATTACTATTCCTTCAAGCGTTACAACAATTGATCAATATCCATTTTATGGTTGTAAAAAGCTTGAAATATTAAGCTTTGAGGATGGTATTGAAATCACTTCTTTATCTAATATGTTAAATGATTCAAATGTAAAAGTAAAAGAAATAAAAATTCCTAAGAATGTGGTTGAATTAGAATATAGTCTTTTCTCTGGCTTATATAATCTTGAAGCTGTTGTTTTTGAATCAGGTTCAAAGCTAGAAAAAATATCAAGTAGTGCTTTCCAAAATACAAAATTAAATAATATAATTCTTCCAAAGGAATTAAAATATATAGGAGATTATGCTTTTGCTAATTGTAAAAATCTTGTTAGTGTAGATTTTGAAGAAGGATCTTCTTTAGAAACTATTGCTTCAAGTGCCTTTAGTTATTGTGATAAATTAACAAGTGTATCTTTGCCTGATTCTATAATAACAATGAATAATAATGTATTTGATAAATGTATAAGTTTAAAAAATATAAATATTCCAAAATCTTTAACAGCTATTTCAAATTCTTTATTTATAGATTGTGAAGGCTTAGAAAGAATTGAACTTAATGATAAAATAACTTGTATTGGTCATAATGCATTTAATAGATGTAGTAGTCTAGTAGAAATAGTAATTCCATCAAGTGTAACAGAAATAGGAGATTATGTATTTAATAATTGCTCAAAGCTTTCTTCAATTACTTTTGAAGAAGGAAGTAAATTAGAATCTATTGGAAGCAATGCATTTAGTGGTTGTACTAGTTTAACTGAAATAATTATCCCGAATACTGTTACTAGTATTGGTAGCAATGCATTTAGTGGATGTGAAAATTTAAAGATATATTTATCTACAGCTTCACAAGCAAGTGGATTTGCCGAAAACTGGCATTGTGACTTAGAAGTAATTTACTTAGATAACAAATCAGAATAATACAGCAAGCTTGCTATAGAATTTAATATACTGGATATGCTAAAAAGGCATATCCTTTTGTTTTTTCTATTTAAATTTTATTTTTTTTAACAAAATTTAAAAAAAATTTTCAAATATTTCTCTGAAATCAGTATTATTTAATGAATACTTGAAAAGGAGGAAAATAGAAAAATGAAAAAAAGTATTTGTTTATTCATTCTTTGCTTTATGTTTGGAATGATTTTTTACAATTTTCTAAATGCAAAGGCTACTACATTTTTATCAAATGAAGATAATACAAGAACCTATACAGTTGATGAAAATTGTGAATTTAATGTAGTAAAGGGCTGTACAAATGTACAAGAATTTGAAGAAGGAGGATTTTTTTGTTATGCCGTATATGATTATTGTGGTATTATTGAAAACGGAATATTTACAATAAAGGGATCATTTGTTGGTGATACGCAAAGAATAGATGCTTTGCAAAATATAACATATACTGCTGGCGAATGCACAAAGGTTGAAACCTATGTTGATGATGTGAAAGTGTTTGAATGCAGAGTCGATGCAGATTTTAATGCAACTATTACATTATCTAAAGAATTAGATTTAACAACTTTGGTATCTGATGGATCTAAATCTTTTAGTTTACAAATAGATGAATCAATATATACAGATGCAGAATATATTGATCCTGATTGTGTTTTTTGTGTTGAAGACCGTGCATTTGGATCACTAATTGCTACTTTATATTCTGATAATCCTACACTTTCTAATAAGGATTTATATTTTGTTACATCAAAAAAGAATCCAATTTCCTTAGATGAGCTTGTAAGCTCATTAAATGTTACAGATGAAACTGATGGAAAGATTACTAATCTTGAAATTCAGGATAATACTTATCTACCAGAATCTGATACATTTGGATTAGGAAATTATTCTTTTACTGTAATAGCAAGAGATTTATTTGGTAACTCAACAGTTCAAAATTGTAATGTTATGGTTGTAGATACAGAACCACCAGTTATTACTGGAAAAAATGTTACATTAACATATTATATAAAGGTCCCTGCAAGCTCATTTACAAAATATTTTACAGCAACTGATGATTCATGTGAACCTACACTTTCTATTATTTATGAAGAATATACAGCTAATAGAAATACACCAGGAGTATATAATGTTACTTGTCGTGCAACAGATACATCAGGAAATTATTCTGATTGTACAATTCAGATAACACTTGTTGATGATATTAAACCACATTGCTCTATTCAAAATGGTATTAAGATAAATACTTTAGCTAATTATTCTATTAATGATTTTAAAAAATATATTACAATAATTGATGAAATAGATGGTGCTATAACAGATTATGAAATCATAGATTTAGATGGTTATTTAGAGAACACAAAAAAAGGAGGCTTATATCAATTTCAAATTAATGCCTCTGATAAATCAAATAATACAATTAATCCAAAATTTTATGTTAGTGTTGTAGATGAGGATTTTCCTGTTATTGAAGGAGGCACCTATACTATTATTGTTGGTAAGGATGAACAAATAACAAAGGAACAGATTATTAATTTGTTAAAAAATTCAGGTCAAATAGAATCAATTGATAATGTAGAATTATATAGTGATTTTTTTGAGGTTGAAAATCCATCTGGAGAATATGAATTAATTGTTAATTGTGATGGTGTAGAATATGTTAATAATATTAAGATAATCACAAAGGATGAAGCAATTAATTATGATCATGTTACACCACAGGCTAAGGATAATAGTAAATATTATATTATTGCTGGAGTATTATCTGGTTGTCTTGCAATGATTTCAGTTCTTGGTGTTGTTATTTATAAAAAGAAACACTAATGATTTGAAAATAAAGCTTCATTTTTGTATAATATGAATAAAATGGAGATGTGATTGATTATGGTTGATAATATTTGTGCTATTGCTACACCATATGGAACAGGTGCGATTTCAATAATAAGATGTAGTGGACCAAATTCAATAGAGCTTGTAAATAATATTTTTAAAGGTAAAAATCTTACAAAATGTAAAAGTCATACAATACATTATGGTCATATTGTTTCAAACAATAAAATTATTGATGAGGTGTTATGTAATATATTTTTAGCTCCTAATTCCTTTGATGGCGAAAATACGGTTGAAATTAATTGCCATGGTGGTGTGTATGTTACTAATTGTGTTTTACAGCTACTACTTAGAAGTGGATTTAGAATGGCTGAAAAGGGTGAATTTTCAAAGCGTGCATTTTTGAATCATAAGCTTGATTTAACACAAGCAGAAGCGATTATGGATATTATATCTTCAACTAATCAATTAGCTTTAGAATCATCTACTAATTCCTTAAGAAAAAAGACTACTGAATTAATCAGTAGGTTTAGAGAAGATATTTTAGATATATTAGCAAAAATAGAAGTAAATATAGATTATCCAGAATATGATGATGCTATCACGATAACAAATGAATATTTGTTACCTGTAATAGAAAAATTAATCAATAATATGGACAAGATATTATTTAATTCATCTATTTCAACTATCGCAATTCATGGTATTAAAACAGCCATTGTTGGTAAGCCTAATGTTGGTAAATCTAGCTTATTAAATATGCTTCTTGATGAAGATAAAGCAATTGTATCTTCTATTGCTGGTACAACTAGAGACCTAGTTGAGGGTACATTAAACATTAAAAATATAACATTACATTTAATTGATACAGCTGGAATAAGAGAAAGTGATGATACTATTGAGGCTATTGGTATTACACGTAGCCAAAAGGCAATAGAAACGGCTGATTTAGTATTATTAGTATTAGATTCATCTAAGCCTTTAGATGATATGGATAAAGAGCTTCTAAAATTAACTAAAAATAAAAAAAGAATAATTATTGCAAATAAAATGGATTTATCAAATAAATTAGATATTGAAGATGTTATATATATTTCAGCTAAAAATAAAGAAGGACTTGATGCTTTAGCTGAAAAAATATATGAAGTAACAAATCTATCTGATTTTGATCCTAAAACAACAGATTATTTAAATAATGCAAGACAAATTAGTTTAATGGAAAAGGCTAATAATGCATTAAAAAATGCTAAAAATGCTATAGCTTTTGGTGTTGATGTTGATTTGATTGAAATTGATATAAAGGAAGCCTTTGATGCTTTAGGAGAAATAACAGGAGAAGCATATCCTGATGAATTAATTACGGCGTTATTTACTAAGTTTTGTTTAGGAAAATAATGGATTTATAATAATTTAATAATAATAAAAAATATAGATGGTGATAAATATGAAAAAAATTATTTTATTTTTACTATCTATATTTTTATTTTCCACACCTACTGTTTTAAAAAAACAATTAATTTATAGCGGAGATACAAATTCAAAAAAGATATATTTAACCTTTGATGATGGATATTCATTAAAAAATACATTATCAATCCTAGATACATTAAAAAAATATGATGTACCCGCAACATTTTTTATTGAAGGAGGTTTTTTAAAGGAAAATCCTATTGCGATAAAAAGAATTGCAGAAGAACAAATACTTGCTAATCACACAATGTGTCATTGTGATATAAGAAAATTAAAGGATGACGAATTTATTAATGATATTATTGAATTTGAAAAATTAGCATATGAAATAACAGGAAAAAAAATAACTAAATTCTTTAGACCTCCAATGGGCTTTATTAATAAAGAAAAGGAAGATATTTTATATAATAATGGCTATTTAATTTTCATGTGGAATGTAAAAATATACGATTATGTTCATACTGATGATTTAGGTGTAGACTATGCTGTAAGTAGTATTGTTGAGCAGGTTTCAAATGGTTCAATTATTTTAATGCATACACTCACGGATTCTAATAGTGAAGCATTACCAATAATTATTGAAAAACTAAGAGAAAAAGGTTATGTTTTTTCTTCATTATTAGATTTTAAATAATAATTAGGAATAAAAAATGCTTAAATTATTAAGCATTTTTATTCCTTATATGTTATTTTTATATTATTATTTTCAAATAATACTTTAGCATAAGCTCCATTTTTCATTGGCATAGAAGGAGATAAATGACCTAAATCTATATTAATTAATAATGGAACATTATATTCTTTTAATAAATCAATATATGATTCAACAGGCGTTACTTCAAATGATTTATCTTTATATAATCTTGTTCTACCAATTAAAAATCCTTTGACATTATCAAACCAACCTGCCATTTTCAATTGAAATAATGCTCTTCTAATTCCAATTGAATTTAAATCACAGGCTTCCATGTAAAATATAATACCTTCATCCTTGTGCTTATTTATATAATTTTTAGTGTTATCAAACTTTGTTCCACATAATCCAACTAAGCAATCAAGGCAACCTCCTAATAAAATTCCTTCAAAGGGTTTGTTATAATTAATAGCTGTAATTATTTTTCTTTTATTAAGATTATATTTAGGAAATTCTGTATCAAATCCTTTAAGCTCGAAGCTTTTAAATCCTTCAAATTCCTTTTCGCCTATAAGCATTTTATATGTTTGTAATGTGTCGTATTTAAAAGGACGGCTATAAAAATTTGGTGCATTATTACCATATATTGTTTCAATATCACATATTGTTGTTAGGGTATATGTAAGATTGGTATTGTCTGAAAAACCAACAAAGTATTTTGGTGGAAGGCTTTTGATTTTTTCAAAATCAATATGCTCAAGTATTTCTACCATTGTTTCACCACCTCCGACAGACATAATTATTTTAGCATCTGATTCGTAGGCATCCATAAATTCCTTTGCTCTATTGTAAGAAGAGGATGATGCACATATACCATCACATTTATACACATTTTCTCCAATGTGAATTTTATATCCTAATTTTTCAAAGTTTTTAATTGCTCTTTTTAATCTTCCTTCATATGGAAATGTTGTACAACCAAATGATGGAGCAATCAAATATATAATGTCATTTTTTTCTAAATAGCTAGGCTTCATAATTGTAGTCTCCTTATTATAAAATAAACTTATATTAATTATAGCATCTTTGTTATTCTTTTGATATAATTATAACGAATACTTTTTGACTGGATGGTGATTAAAATTGAGTAATTTTTTGAAAGTTTTAAAAAAAATTATTGGGATTAAGGATAAGGTAATTGAAAATCCAGGAGTTATAGGACATTATGATTCAAAGCCATTTCATAATTTTAAATATGCGTGTATTTATGCAAATGAGGTTTTAATATCAGAATCTGATGATGAAAAAACAGCAAAGGTAATGATTTATAGTAGGGAATATAAAAAGACTACCTTTATTAATGTATTAGTATATAATGAGGAAGGCTTTGATATTACAAAATATACATATGAGGATTTAAAGCCATTATTACTTAATAAAAACATACAGCCTCAGCAGCGAAGCATTGTTATGGTTTTGTTCCAGCACAATAATGAAAACACAATATCAATGTGTAAAAAATTTTATAAATCAGATAAAAATAATTTTGAGCAAGCATGTGTTTATAATCCAGTAAAGGTACAAATGGATTTTTATAAGCCTGTGCCACAATTTTATAAATTATATGATATTTTTTGTGAAAACATATATTTTGATTTAGGATTTATAGATGATTTAAGGGAATAAGAAATGAAAAGATTAAGTAAAAAAACATTGTGGATAATTGCTTTAATATTATTTATTATTGCTGTGGGACTTATATTTTTATGTACAATTGTTAAGGATCCTTGGAATAAGATTATTATCATACTTATGACTGTTGATTTTATTTTAATGACTTTTGTGGTTCAATATGCATCATTTCAAAGCTTTAAGGCAAAATCAAAGAAAATTAATTATCCAAGAAAAGAATTTTCTAGTAATTATACAATAATGCATGATTCTTTAAGCAAATTAGGCGCAAAAAGAAGAAAAACTAGCTTTGGTGAAAGCTATTTACTGATTAAGGATAAGACTGCATATAAGATTTCCTTTGTTGATGATTATATTGCTTATTTTGATACAACAGAAGAAGAAAATGAATCAAATAGTAAGCCTAATAAGGAATTAGATAGCTGTAATAAATTTATTGGTCTTGAAATATTTAGGGATATCGATGAAAAGAATCTAGTTAAATTACCTGATTTTTCATTACAAGGAGAAAAAATTTATTATACTGCATTATTATATCAAGATGGTGATGTCTTTGTTTGTTTGAATTATCTTGAGCCTAATGAAGGATTTAAGGATTTGATTTCATATTTATTTGAATTGCTTAAATTAGAGGAAATGGAAAAATAATTTTTGATGAAAGTGAATCCGCACACTCGTTTGATATGATATCTCTAAAGTAGACAAATAAAATAATTAAAAGGAATAACAATCCCCATGTGGATTTTCGACCTCGAGATTATAGAGTCTACTTTGGAGGTATTTTTTTTGGAAAGAAAATATAGTAAAGAAATTAAATTGGAGATTATTAAAAATATTTAATCTATATATTAGATTAATTAATAGAATAAAAATTGTGTTATTTTTTCCTTTTTTGTTTATTTTTGTAGAAAAATGAATTATAATTTATGTATATTCGTTTTTTAGAGGTAATAAATATGTGGGAATTTAAAAATCCAAGCTATGGAGATCAAATTAGAGTAAATAGAGGCTTATATTCACATCATGGTATTTATGCAAGCGATAATGAGGTTTATCATTTTGCGGCTGTAGAGGGTAGTGAAACAAATCCAGAAAATGCGAAGGTTATATGTACATCGCTTGATAAATTTTTAAAGGGTGGAAATGTAGAGGTTAGAGTTTATTCAGATGAAGAGCTTTTAAAAAAGAAAACTCCTGATGAAATAATTGATTATGCTAAAAGTCATCTAGGTGAGGGTGGATATGATTTAATTAGTAATAATTGTGAGCATTTTTCAAATAGATGTGCATTTGGTACATCAAATAGTGATCAAGTTGATAATATAATGTCATTTGTTAAACGTTTATTTGGATAGGAGTATATTATGGCAAGAAAAATAGAAGAATCAGCTGTAAAAATTTATAAGCCTGAAATATTAATATGCCCAAAATGTAATAATCAGCTACAATATTGTTACACAATTTCAAATAAGGTAGTACAATTCACCTCTGGAAAATTTTTTAGAATTAAGAATTTAGGCTATACATGCTCAAATTGTTTAGATAAGAAGGTTTATTTTTCACAAACTGCAAATAAGCTTTCATTTAAAGGATATACTTACTCTTCTAAGGTAATATGTATGATAGATTATTATAAGAATAAAGGAATTGGAAGAGAAGGAATATGTGATCTTTTGGCTAATAAGGGGATTGAAATATCTGATCGTAATGTTGATGTTATACATAAAAAGTTTTTAAGCTTTTATAATCACGATTATGATTTGATAATAAAAGATGCATATAATAAAATGCTAGATGAATATAATGAAATAAGAATAGCTATCGATTTAATTACAGTAAATGAAATATATTATATTATTTTATATGATTATTTTACTGGCGAAAAGCTAGCAATATGGAAAATAAATGATTTATATGATGGTAGATTAGAAGAAATAATGTCTAGATATATAAATATGGACTATAATATTTCTGTCATTGCGACAATAAGAAACATTAATAGATTTGTTCCATTTTTAAAATCCTTAACTAAAGAAGGAACAAAATTCATCGCATTTTCTAAATTTTAATAATCAGTAAAAAATGATTGAATAATTATCAATGTTTTAGCATAAAATCCGAATATTATTTGACATTAACTTATTATTGTGGTAGAATTTATTTACAATTTGTTTTTTAGGGAGTGATTTTATGCCAATAATACATTTAGATGAATATGATAAAAAAATTATTCAATTATTACAAGAGGATTCCTCTATTTCAAATATTGAGCTTTCAAAACGAATAGGCTTAGCGCCTTCTTCTTGTTTATTAAGAGTTAAGAATTTAAGGGAACAAAAGGTATTAAAGCAATTTACTGCTGTAGTAGATGAAAAAATATTAGGTTTTGAGATTACATGCTTCGCAAAGGTTGCTATGCAGCCATTAAATAGAGAAACATCTACAACATTCATTGAAGAAGCAAAAAAGATTCCTGAGATTGTTGAATGCTACACAATTACAGGAGAAGCTGCGTTTTTATTAAAAATTGTTGCGAAAAGCTTCCAATATTATCGTGATTTTGTATTTGATAAGCTACTTAATGTTCCATATGTAAGCAATATTGAAACTTCTATTGTTGTTGGAACTGAAAAGAAGACTAATACAATACCTTTAGAATAATTGAAATTGACAAGTCCTTTAAGGACTTTTTGTCTTATAATGGGAGTTTAAATGAAAAAAATTATAAAAATAATAATAGGAATAGTTGTTTTTTTAATTATAGCTTGTTTTGTTGCTACAGGTGTTCTTTTATATAATTTGTATGATGATACAAATAATACACCAACAGATATTGCTACAAATAATTATTCTACAGAAGAACTAATAAATAGGGAGCTTACCTATTCATTTGATGATTCTTCAGATATTTATTTTGAATTAGATGAGAAGGATCTTAACGAAATATTGTATTCATTATCAAAAAAATTTAATCATATGTATTTTAAGGGCTTAGGAGCATATGTTAAATTTGAAGCTGATGGAAGTATAACAGTAGAATTACCTATTCAAAGCTATTTTTATAAAACATGTATAAAAGGAAAATTAAAAATAACCTTAGAAAATAATACATTTATATTCCAAATAATTGATGCTAAAGCAGGAAGGGTAGATTTTGCTAATTCATTTATTCATAATACTATTACACGTCATCTAAAGGATGATGAAATAGAAAATAATCTTAAAATGGAAGGATTTTCTTGTGATATTAACCTATCAGAGCTTACTATTTCAATGACAAAAAATCAAATTCTTGAATATTTAAAAACATTTAAAGAAAAAGATAATAATATGGCATTATATATCGTTTTAGCTGATTTTTGTCTTAAGAATCCTGATGTATTTGAATTTGTATTAAATAAAAATACATTTGGATTTATCATACATACTGATAAAATATGCTATAATGATGCTCGTGATGGAAAAATAATAAATGAATTACAATTAGATGAAGTTAAAACAAAGGTTAATTCCTTAGTAGGAGCTAAGGTAAATTATAAAAATGTTTCTGCTGTATATAATTATTATATTGGTGGATATGAAGCATTAGATGACGAAAATAAGGCTAAAATTGATTTATTAGGCTTATCTAAGGATGAAAAAGGAATTAAACAAACAAAGGATTCATCCTTTAAAGAAATAATGAATGAGCATCTAACTAATGCTTTTAAGGATAATATATTTGATTTAGGACTTTCAAAGCCTGTTATTTCATTATCAGAAAATGATTTAAATAATATATTTGCATCAGCTGATTTTGTTGGTAATACATTTGCGTTTTGCTCAAATGATAATTCAGGATATATATGTCTTGAAAGTTTATACTGTGACATTAAGGATAATTTTATGTGTATCAGCTTAATAGTTAATATTAATGGAATTCGTCTTTCTGTTAAAGCAAATATGAGCGCAATGCCAGATAAGGGACTAATGCTTAATTGCAGTGTTGATTCTATGAGCTTAGGACAAATAGAATTAAATGATGAATATGTTGGTGCATTATTATCTTATCTAGAAAGCATTTTGGCACAACAGAATTTTATTAAAATAGATTCAGAAAATAAGATATTTACAATTACATTAGAGGATTCTTTAAATTCTTCTGAACCATTAATTGCATTTATAATTTCAGGCTTTACTAATAGGGATATTTCTTTAGTTGATAAATCAAACGGTAATGGAGAGGTACAATTGATTTTATCTAAGTAATATAAAAAGCCATAGCTATGGCTTTTTAATTTTCAAGGAGGTTTTTATGATAAAAAACAATTATCATACACATATGCGTTATTGTAATCATGCACAAGGAGAGGTAGAGGATTATATTTTAAAGGCTATCGAGCTTGGTTTTGATGAAATAGGTATGACAGATCATGCACCAATTTTAGAAAGCTTTATGACAAAAGAAGAATATGATAGTAATTGGTGTGAACAAAATATGAAGCTAGATATTATGGAAAAGTATCTTGATGATTTAGATTATTGCAAGAAAAAATATGGAAATAAAATAAAAATATTATCTGGCTTTGAAACTGAATTTTTACCTGATCAAATCGAATTTTATAAGTTTTTAAGAGGCAAGGTTGATTATTTAAATTTAGGTGTTCATTATTATAAATATAATGGTAAGGTTTTAAATTCCTATGATGATATAGATTATATAACACTAAGAGGCTATGTTGATGCATGTATTGATGGTATGAAAACTGGTTTGTTTAATACATTAGTTCATCCTGATTTATTTATGTTTAATTATAAAAATGTAAATGGAGAAAGAAAATTTGATGCTCAAGCAATAGCCGCAACACGACAAATAATTGAAGCTGCAATTAAATATAATGTTTATCTTGAGGTTAATGCTAATGGAATAAATAATAGTATTAAATATGGTAGTGGTAATGATTGGTTATATCCTTATTTAGATTTTTGGAAAATCGCGAATGAATATAAGGATTTAAAGATAATAATTGGGGCAGATGCTCATAAGTCAGAGGCAATGGCAAATGAGCATGTTCAAATAGCTTGTGATTTCTGTATAGAAAATAATATTAATATTTTAGAAAAAATGGAGATAAACCACTGATGAAGGAATATGTTTTTGAAGGTGGATTAAAGTATTATCAATACGAAAATGAAGAGCTTTTCTATAATGCTATTACTGAGTTATTAGATAAAGGATATCAAATTAAAAATAATATATTTTTAAGTGTATTATTAGAAAATAATAATGAAAGAATAATTTTAGGATATGAAGATATTGATAATAAAAATGATATATTTAAGGAATTGACAAAAAATTATAACAATATTCAATGTATTTTACCTGATTATTCAAATACATTTTTAAATATAATATCAGATATTAGAAATAATTTTGGTTATAAATCAAAAATTAAATGTAGTAATAATAATTTATTTGATAAAAAATATAGTAAGGTAGTTATTTTGCTTTTAGATGGATTAGGAGTTAATATCTTAAAAAATAATTTATCAGATGAATCATTTTTAAATCGTCATTATTTTTCTACAATTAATTCTATTTTTCCATCAACTACTGCCGCAGCTACTACATCTTTTAAATCTGGTAAAAGTCCAATTGAAACTGGGTGGACTGGCTGGTCAAATTACATAAAGGAAATAAATAAAAGCATAGTTTTATTTACAGGAAATGATTATAAAACGAATGAACCGACAGGATTATCAGGCTATAAATTAATGCCTTATGAAATGTTTTATAGTGATATGAATAATGTTTGTGGATATTCAATAGAGCCCGATTTTTCGCGTAAAAAGCATAAAATTGATGAGGTATTAAAGAAAAGCTTAAAAACAATAAATAAATCAGTTAATACAATTCAATATGTTTATTATACAGAGCCAGATTCTATTATGCATGAATTTGGACCATATAGTAAAGAGGCTAAGGATGTTTTAAAGCAAATTGACAAAAAAATAGAAAAATATGCTGAAAAATTACCTAAAGATACTTTGCTTATTATATCTGCTGATCATGGTCATATTGGTGTAAAGCCTTTAGCATTATATAAATGTGAAGCAATTAATAGGCTTTTAAATAGAAGTCCAGCTAACGATTCAAGATGTATTACTTTCTCAGTTAAGCAAGGGAAAGATAAGGAGTTTGAAGCTGTTTTTAATGGATTGTTTGGTTCGGTTTATAAGCTTTATAAGACAGAAGATGCAATCAGGCAGGGCTTTTTTGGTTCCATAGGTGATGAAATTAATCCAAGAATCAATGATTTTTTAGCTGATTATGTAGCTTTTGCGACAAATGAGTATTATTTTATTTATGAAAAGGGAAAAGATGATTTTGTGTTTAAAAGTCATCATGCTGGAATAACAAAAGAAGAGATGGAAGTACCTATTATAGTATTAAGGAAGTAGATTTTTATGAATTACGACATTACTGATATTTTGTCAGATGGCTTTGCATATGGCAAAATAAAATATGTAGCCTTTAATAATGAAATAAATGAAGATAATGATATTTGCTTAAAAAAAGAAGCATTTAAGAATGCTTTAAAAAAATCTTTAGAACAAATTAATGAATTAAAGAAAACTAATAATAAGCTTTATAATTATTTATCATTTCAGGAGCTTATTTTTACAGATCCTTTATTTATTCAAGAGGTAAATGAAAAAATAGATAATAATTATTCAATAAAGGACTCTATTGATTTTGTTTTTAATAATTTTTCCTTAGAATTAGCAAAATCTAATTCTATCTATTTGAAAGAAAGAACAATTGATATTGAGGATGCTTTAAAAAGATTAATTATTAATTTAAATGATCTAGATATAGAAAAATATGATGATCAATTTATTATTTATACAAAAAAGCTATATCCAACATATTTAATTAATCATAAAAATAATATTAAGGGTGTTATTGTTCATGAAGGAGGGTATACATCTCATTCTGCAATTTTGTGTAGACAGTTGAATATTCCGTTTGTTGTTTTAAAAAAAGAAATCAATGATGCTAAGACTGTAATTATTGATACAGTATTGAAGCTTATTGTTTCAAATCCAAGCAAAAAAGAAGTGGAATTTTATAGTAAAAATACTATTACAAATGAGAAATGTGCTGTTTCTCATAATGGTTATTTGTTTTTAGCAAATATATCGAATAATTATGAAATAGAAAATGTTATCAAATATGGATTTGATGGTGTGGGCTTATATAGAACAGAAATGTTATTTATGAATTCTAATACAATGCCATCATCAGAAGAACAATATAAAATATATAATGAAGCATATAAGATGCTAGAAGGTAGACCAATATGCTTTAGAACATTTGATATTGGTGATGATAAGAAGCTATCATATATGAAGGCTAATAAAAAAGGAGTAGAAAACTATTATAATAATAAGGTTGCCTTTATTACTCAAGTTAATGCCATATTAAAGATAAACTCAGATTCTTTAAAAATAATGTTTCCTATGATTGAGTCTAAAGAAGAATTTGATACACTTAAAAAATGGGTTTGTGATTTAGCAAGGGATAATAATTATAAAATACCTAAAATTGGAATGATGCTAGAAACAAAGAAATGTTTAGATAACATTGAGGATTTCATTAATACTGATTTTATTTCAATAGGAACAAATGATTTAGTTAGTGAGCTTTATTCAATTAATAGAGATGAATTAATCTCAATTAATGATGAACAAATTAATGATTTATTAAAAAAGTTAAAAAAGGTAGTTTCATTTTGTGGTGAAAATAATATATCGTTATCTGTTTGTGGTGAGCTAGCCTCAATTTCAAGAATTGCTGAGGCATTTTATGATATTGGAATAAAAGATTTATCAGCATCACCAGAGGCGATTCGTTCTTTGAATATTGCATTTACAAATTTTATGAATAAAAAATAAATAATCGCTTCATAATAATAATGTCAAATTTTGACAAATGGAGTGATTATTTTGAAAGAAACAGGAGTCGTTAGACGACTAGATGAGCTTGGAAGAGTTGTTATACCTAAGGAAATAAGAAAAAGATTAAAAATAAATAATGGAGATATGGTAGATATTTTTGTTTCAAATGATAAAATTGTTTTACAAAAATACAATCCGTTTAGCTCTGATTTGCTTCCAATTAGTGCGATGATTACTGCAGTCAAAAATGTATATGAATGTGATATTACTATTTTTGATAAAAGTAAAATTATATGTTCAACAATTCAAGAATTAAAAAATGATTCTTTTATTGATGATTCCTTTGTTAAAAGAATAGAAGGATCTTTAGAAAAAGAGCTTTCTAGCAATTTAAAATTAAATATAATTGATTCTTATGTTTTTGATAATGACATTTATGTTGAAAGCTTATTCATTAATTATGAATTTTATGGATATATTCTTATTTCTTCGGAAATTATTACAAAAAAAGATAAGGAAGCAATTTACATTGTAAAAAAATATTTTGACAATTTTTATCAAAATCAGTAGTTTATTCTATTATTTTTATTATTTTTCTAGTATAATATCTTTGTGTTTGGTTAACACAAAGATATTTTTTTATTGGAGATTGAATTTATGAGTACATTAGTTGTTGTTGGCTCTCAATGGGGCGATGAAGGAAAAGGAAAAATTACAGATTATATGGCTCAGGAGGCAGATGTTGTTGTTCGTAGTCAGGGTGGCAATAATGCTGGTCATACAATAACATTTGATGGTAATAAATATGCATTAAGAAGTATTCCATCTGGAATATTTAATCCAAAAATTAAAAATGTAATGGCAAATGGAATGGTTATTAATCCAAAACAAATGCTAGAGGAATTAAAGGGATTAGAAGAAAGAGGTATAAAGGATTATCAACTATTTATTTCTAATCGTGCTCATGTTGTAATGCCATATCATCAAGAGCTTGATGGTGCATACGAGCAATTCAAGGGTGATAAGAAAATAGGAACAACAAAGCGTGGCATTGGTCCTTGTTATGCTGATAAGGCTAATCGTATTGGTATTAGAATTGGTGATTTAATTAATCCTGAAAGCTTTAAATTAGTTTTAAAGGATACATTAACTATTAAGAATATGGAATTAAAGATGCTGGGCTTAGAGCCTTTTGATTTTGATAAAATTTATAATGAATATGTTCAATATGGACAAGAAATCAAAAAATATGTTTGTGATACATCATTATTATTAGAAGAAGAAATTGAAAAAGGATCAAAGGTTTTATTTGAAGGTGCACAGGGTGTTATGCTATGTCTTGATCATGGTTCATATCCATATGTTACATCATCATCTCCTACAGGTGCTTCAGTTCCTCTAAATGCTGGTGTAGCACCAAAGTATATTAATAATATTTTAGGTATTTGTAAAGCCTATACTACTCGTGTTGGTGAAGGACCATTCCCAACAGAGCTAGATGGTGATTTAGCTCATTATATTCGTGAAAGAGGACATGAATATGGAACAGTTACTAAGCGTCCAAGAAGAGTAGGATATCTTGATTGTGTTGCCTTAAATTATGCGAGACGTATATCTGGCATTAATTATTTAGCTTTGATGCTATTTGATGTTCTTTCAGGCCTTGAAACATTAAAAATATGCTATGCATATGAAATGGATGGCAAAATAATAAATACTGTTCCTGCAACATTAGAAGAATATCAGAATTGTAAGCCTTTATATATTGAGATGCCTGGATGGGAAGAGGATATAACAAATGTTACTTCATTTGATGAGCTTCCTTTAAATGCTCAAAATTATATTAGAAAAATTGAAGAGCTTACTAAAACTGAAATTGTATTATTTTCAGTTGGACCAGATCGTAAGCAAACTATAAAATTAAAGGAGTTCTTCTAATGAAGACTCCTTTACTTATTTCACGTTGCCTTTTAGGCGAAAATACTAAATATAATGGCAAAAACAATTATGTTGAAAATATTGAATTACTTAAAGATAAATATGAATTATTTCTTTGTTGTCCTGAGGTTATGGGAGGTTTATCTATCCCAAGAGATCCTAGTGAAATAAAAAATGATATTGTTATTTCAAATAAGGGCAAAGATGTTACTAATGAGTTTCTATTAGGAGCAGAAAAAACAATAGATATTGTAAAAAGAAATAATATCAAATTAGCATTACTAAAGGATAATAGCCCATCTTGTGGTTCTACAATGATATATGATGGTTCATTTTCCCAAAAGAAAATTGTAGGAATGGGTATAACCGCTAAGAAATTAAAGGAATTGGGCGTTCAAATTTTTACTGAAAATGAGATTGAAACATTAATAAATATGTAATAGAATTCTAGCTTTTATGTCTAGAATTTTATTTTTTTTGAAATTTTTTAAAAAAATTAGCACTCTAGTGTTGACAGTGCTAAAAAATGTGGTATACTATAAGTGTAATTGGCAGATGGATACATAGAGTGCCAATTAGAAAGAGAGGACAAAACAATGAGAAATGATTTTTATGGTATTATAAACGAATTGAATAATGTATTTGGTGTGAATGGAGGCTACAAGAGTTTTCCTGTTGATGTCATTGAAATTAAAAATGGCTATCAAGTAGAAGCAGAAATTCCTGGTGTAAACAAGGAAGATATTGAAATTAGCTTCAACGATGGAGAATTAACTATTGAAGCATCTTGCAAAGAAAAGGATGATAGAAAGTATATCATTCATGAAAGAAGTCAAATGAAATTTAAGCGTACTTTAGCGTTTGGTGAAGTAAATGAGGATAATATGAGTGCTAAGTATGAAAATGGTATTCTTACTATCACAATTATGTTGAAGGTGCCAGAAGAGAAAAAACCAACAAAAATTAATATTGAATAAAAATGATATATATAGCACATAATAGTAATAGAAGAAAATAATTAATTAATGTTGGTTAATTTATTAAAATATTTTAGAAAGGGAAAAATCAATTATTGATTAGGTGATTTATTATGTATTTTGTTAAGAAAACAGATAATAGGAACACATTATTGGATGATTTTAATAATTTCTTTAAAGGAAGCTTTTTATCAAAGGATATGAAAACTGATATTGAAGAAAATGAAAAGGAATATTTAGTAACTGTAGATGTTCCTGGTGTTGATAAGAATAATATTTCAGTTGATTTTGATGATAATACTTTAACTATTGAAATCAATCAAGAAAATGAAAAGGATAATAGTGACAAGTCATATATTCGTAAGGAAAGATCAAGCTTTTCTATGTCTAGAAGCTACTATTTAGAAAATGGAACAGAGGAAGGCATTAAGGCAAAGCTCGATAATGGAGTATTAAACATTGTAATACCAAAAACTAATAAACCAGCTCAAAATAAAAAATTAATATCAATTGAGTAAATTTATATAAAAAGACAGGTCTTAGTACTTGTCTTTTTATTTTACCTATTTTAAAATAGTAATGTGTAAACGAGGTAAGAGTTATGAGTTTATTAGCAAAAAGAAGTCTTATAAAAGAAGACAAAAGTAATATCATTACATTAGGTGCAATCGCAAAGGAAGAAAAGAAAAAGGATCCTAGTGTTATTAATTCAACAATAGGAATGTTATTTGATGAGGATGGTAAGCTATTTACCTTTAAAAGTGTTGATAGGGCATTAAACGAATTAACACCTGATGAAAAGTATGCCTATGCTTCTACACCGGGAAGCAAAGAATTTCATGAGGCGATAAAGCGTTGGGTGTTTAGACAATACTATGATGAATTTACTAAAAATATGTATACAGCTGTAATGGCAACACCTGGTGGAAGTGGTGCATTATCTAATACATTTACTAATTATTTAAATGAAAATGATAAAGTTTTACTTCCTTCATATATGTGGGGAAATTATAAACAATTTGCTTATGAAAACCATGCTGATTTTGAAACATATACATTATTTAATGAAAATGGTGGATTAAATTTAAATGATATAGAAGCAAAAATGCGCAAGCTAAAGAAAGAACAGGGAAGGATTGTACTAGTTATTAATGATCCTTGTCAAAATCCAACTGGTTATTCTATGACTGATGAGGAGTGGGTTAAGCTTGTTGATTTATTAAATGATATTTCTTCTGACGGAACTCCTACTATTTTGCTTCATGATATGGCATATGTAGATTATGATTACAGAGGCTTTGAAGCAACAAGAAATAATATGAGATTATATGAAAAATTTAATGAAAATGTATTAGTTATTATGGCATTTTCTGGTTCAAAGACTTTAGCTTTATATGGTGTTAGAATTGGTGCACAGCTTGCGATATCTAAAAATGAGGAAGCAATTATAGAATTTTCACGTGCGAATAAGTTTTCTAGTAGAGCAAAATGGAGTAATTCTACAAATTTAGGAATGAATATTGTTGCTAAAGTTGTTCTTGATGATGAAAAGCGTAAGGAATTTGAAAAAGAATTAGAAATATCTCGTAAAACATTAATTGCTCGTGCTGATGCCTTTTTAGAGGAATCAAAAAAATGCGGATTAGTGACATTACCTTTCCAATGTGGATTCTTTATTACAATTCCATGTAAGAATCCAGATGAGGTATATAAAAAGCTTACAGAAAGAAAAATACATATTATTCCAATGGGTAATGTTTTAAGAGTTACTATTTCATCAATTACACTTGCTGAATGTAAATATTTACCTTCACAAATTAAAGAATGTATGGAATAATTATATTTAAATTATTAATATATAATAAAGAAAACTAAAAGTTTAAAAAATACTGATAAATTGTTTTAAGAAAAAAATATTATTCATTGAACTTAAGTGACCTTTGTAATATAATTTATGAGGGCACCCTAAAATTTCTCCCATAGTTGGGAGATTTTTTATTTTTATAGTGGAGGGTATTTATAATGAAAATAGCGTTTGATAATAACAAATATTTACAATTACAATCAAAAAATATTCTTGATAGAGTTGCTCAATTTGGCAATAAGCTATATATTGAATTTGGTGGAAAGCTTTTTGATGATTACCATGCATCAAGAGTATTACCTGGTTTTTTACCAGATGCTAAGCTTAGAATGCTATTAACAATTAAAGAAAAGGTTGAGGTTGTTATCGCAATTAATTCTAAGGATATCCAAAAAAACAAAATTCGTGGAGATTTAAATATCAATTATGAATCAGAGGTTCTAAGATTGATTGATGCATTTAGAGAATCTGGCTTATATGTTGGTTCTGTATGTATTACTCAATACCAAGCTGTTGATCAGGTTGTTGCTTTTAAGAATAAATTAAATAATTTAGGAATTAAAACCTATCTTCATTATGAAATACAAGGCTATCCTCATGATATAAATAAAATAATAAGCGATGAAGGCTTTGGAAAAAATGAATATATTGAAACATCGAGACCAATTGTTGTCGTTACTGCACCAGGACCTGGTTCTGGAAAGATGGCTACCTGCCTATCACAGCTTTATCATGAGCATAAGCGTGGAGTTAAGGCTGGTTATGCAAAATATGAAACATTCCCAATTTGGAGTATTCCTTTAAAGCACCCTGTAAATTTAGCCTATGAGGCTGCAACTGCTGATTTAAATGATGTAAATATGATTGATCCATATCATTTAGAGGCTTATGGTAAGCTTGCGGTAAATTATAATAGAGATGTTGAAATATTCCCAGTATTAAAATCAATGTTTGAGGCGATATATGGTGAATCGCCATATAAATCACCAACTGATATGGGTGTAAATATGGCGGGCTTTGCAATTTGTAATGAAAAAGCTGCATATGAAGCTAGTAAAGATGAAATAATTCGTAGATATTTAAATACTATTGTTGATTTAAGAAATGGTAAGGCTACCCAAGAAAGTGTAGATAAAATTGCATTATTAATGCGTCAGCTAAATATTTCTGTTGATGATAGAAAATGTGTTAAGGCAGCATTAAATAAAAGAGATGAAAGCAATACAGTTTCAATGGCATTAGAGCTTGCAGATGGTTTTATTGTTGATGCAAAAACATCAGCATTATTAACTGCTCCAGCAGCATTAATATTAAATGCATTGAAACATTTAGCAGGAATAAAGGATGATTTACCTTTATTATCTTTAGCAATTATTGAGCCTATTTCTAAAATGAAAACTGGTAATCTAGGAAATCATAACCCAAGATTACATGCTGATGAGGTATTAGTTGCTTTAGCGATATCAGCTCAAACTAATCCATTGGCTGAAATTGCGATGAAAAAGCTTGATGAATTAAAATATACTCAGGCTCATTCTACAGTTATCCTTCCCCAAATTGATGCCCAGGTATTAAAGAAATTAAAAATAGAGGTTACCTGTGAACCAGAATTCTATGCACATCGTTTATATATTAAGTAATTTTCAAATCAAAAAAATAGAAAGAATTTTATCGATTTTTTGAGAGCGTTTTCAGATTCAATGTGATTGAAAAAGATATTATTTAGACATATAATAAAACTAAAGAAAATCATTTTAGGAGGAATTTAATATTATGCCATTAGTAAATGCAAAAGAAATGGAAAGAAAGGCATTAGAAGGTCATTATGCCGTAGGTGCTTTCAACATTAACAACTTAGAATGGACTAAAGCTATTCTATTAACTGCTCAAGAATTAAAATCACCAGTTATGCTTGGTGTTTCTGAAGGAGCATGTAAGTACATGACAGGCTACAAGGTTGTAGCAGATATGGTTAAGGCTATGATGGAAACTTTAAATATTACTGTTCCAGTAGCTTTACACTTAGACCATGGTACATATGAAGGAGCTAAAAAGGCATTAGCTGCAGGCTTTACTTCAGTAATGTTTGATGGTTCTCATTATCCACTTGAGGAAAACCTAGCAAAAACAAAGGAAATTGTTACAATCGCAAATTTCTTAGGTGCTACAGTTGAAGCAGAAGTTGGTACTATCGGTGGAGAAGAAGATGGTGTTGTAGGTATGGGTGAGGTTGCTGATCCAGAAGAATGCTTAACATTAAAGGAAACAGGCATTGATATGTTAGCTGCTGGTATCGGAAATATTCATGGTAAATATCCTGCAAATTGGAAGGGTCTTCAATTTGATGCGTTAGCTGCTATTAAGGAAAAAATTGGTGATTTCCCACTAGTTTTACATGGTGGTACTGGTATTCCAGAGGATCAAATTAAAAAGGCTATTAGCTTAGGTGTAACAAAAATCAATGTTAATACTGAATGTCAATTATATTTCCAAGAGGCTACAAGAAAATATATTGAAGCTGGTAAGGATTTAGAAGGTAAAGGATATGATCCTCGTAAGCTTTTAGCACCTGGTTTTGAAGGTATTAAGGAAATCGTTAAGATTAAAATGGAAATGTTTGGTTCAGTTGGTAAAGCTGAATAATTATTATAGCACTACCGCTTTATGGTAGTGCTATAATTTTTTTGAGGTGTATATGAAAAAGATAAGTGTAATTGGTGGTGGACTTGCAGGCTTAACTGCAGGTATATATCTACTTGAGAATAATTATGATGTTTGCATATATGAAAAGAATCATTGTGCTGGAGGATTTTTAACTGGCTGGATGAGAAAAAATCAATTAATAGATGGATGCATTCACTGGATGATTGGGACAGCAAATGATAGTAAAATAAATGAAATATGGAGACATATTGGCGCTATTGATGATAATGTAGAAATATATAGTCCTAACTCCTTTTATCAAATTAAATATAATAATGATACATTTACTATGTATAATGATTTTGATATGCTTGAGGCGGAATTTTATAAGCATTCAAATAATGATGATGATCGCATAAAGGAATTAATGAACGCAATAAGACTTGTAGGTAAATTTGAAATTCCTTCAACTACTGCCTATGAGCTTAATAATGATACTAGACAAATGATGAACACCTTAAGAATTATTGCAAAGGTTAGAAGATTTACAAAAATTACACTTGAAGAATATTCTAAGGAATGGAATAGTGAGATTATTAAATATGCATTATTACATGGCTTAGTTAATAAGCATTTTAATGTATTTTATTTTGTTACAACTTTATCGAATTTTTGCTTAAAAAACGCTGATATTCCAATTGGTGGAAGCAAGGCTATTGCTGATAGAATCGTTGAAAAATTTAAATCACTTGGTGGTAAGATAGAATATAATTGTTCAGTAGATGAGATAATTGTTAATGATGGTCATGCTGAAGCAATTAGAGTTAATGATAGAATTATTACATCTGATTATGTTGTTGCAGCTTGTGATGTTCATTATACAATGAATAAATTATTAAAGTTAGATTTAAAACCATATCAAGAATATGATAGTAAAAAAAGTGATTTTAAAACATATAGCTTTGTAATGGCATCATATAAAATAAAAAAAGATGTATCAGATACTGAAGTAGCTACTATTGTTAAGGTAGAGCCTTATAAGCTTATTGATCAAGAATTAGATTATGTTTCAATTCGTCAATATGCTTACGATAAAACAATGATTAATAGTGGTTATAGAACAATAGAGGTTTTTATTGAAACCTATGAGGATACATATGAGTATTTAAAATGTTTATCAAATGATGAATATAAAGCATTAAAAAATAAGATAGGTTTATATTATTTAGATTTTTTAAAAAAATATTATGAATGTAATGATATTGAGCTATTAGATGTTTCAACTCCATTAACATATGAAAGATATATGAATTCATATAAAGGAACATTTATGCCATATGCATTAGGAACAAAAGCACCACAGGTTATGAGAAGCAATCTTATAGATGAGCTCGATAATGTTGTTTTAGCAAATCAATGGGTAATGATGCCTGGAGGTACTTGTGTAGCAATCACAATGGGAAAATTTGCTGCACAGCTAATAATACATAAAGATAATAAATAGTATTTTGTTTAAAACAATTCACTTTTATCTTTGTTTACGATATAATATGCTTGGAAAGAAAGGAAAGGTATATATAATGAAAATAGCTCTAATTAATGAAAATAGTCAAGCAGCAAAGAATGAATTAGTATGTAAGGTATTAACTAATGTTGCTGCAAAATACGGACATACAGTTGATAATTATGGTATGTTAAATGCAGAGGATAAGTCATTAACTTATGTGCAAAATGGTTTATTAGCTGCAATTTTACTAAATTCTAAGGCTTGTGATTTCGTTGTTACTGGTTGTGGTACAGGTGCAGGCGCAATGCTTGCTTGTAATTCATTCCCAAAGGTATTATGTGGTTTAGTTGTTGAACCATCAGATGCTTACTTATTTGGACAAATTAACGATGGTAATGCGATAGCAATGCCATTTGCTAAAGGCTTTGGCTGGGGTGCAGAATTAAATCTTGAAAATGTTTTTGAGAATTTGTTTAAAGCACCATTTGGTGGAGGATATCCAAAGGAAAGAGTTATCCCAGAACAAAGAAATAAAAAAATCCTAGATGGAGTTAAAGAAATAACTCATACTCCTATGATTGAAATTTTAAATAAAATTGATCAACAATTTTTAAAAGAAACAATTGATAGAGATACATTTAAAAAGTATTTCTTCGAAAATGCAAAGGATCAAGAAATCATTGACTATTGCAAAAAAGTATTAAATATGTAAAAAAATATAATTATTTTACTGTATCTTACAAAAAAGATACAGTTTTTTCATATTTTAAAACTTTTTTTAAAAAAAATTTATTATTCTAACTATTATTTATATGAAGGAGTAAAAAAACTTATTTTTTTTTACTTTAAATCATAATAATAAGGAGAACAATATGGAACAAGAAGAAAAAGAGTTAAACTTGAGTTTAACAAACGATGCATTATTTAAAGATTATTACAGTAATGCTAAGAATTTATCAATTCTATTATCATTAATTTTAAAGGAGGACATCAAGCCAGATGATATTAAATATCAACCAAATGAAATAATAATATCACCTGAAGGTAAAAAGCCAATATTTGATTTAAATGTATCGATATTAAATGAAGTAGATATTGATATAGAAATGCAAAATAATAAAGA
>JALEQD010000144.1 GCA_022768655.1 Anaeroplasma sp. | reverse complement strand
TTATTAAATGTTGCAGGTGCATATTGGAGGGGTGATTCAAATAATGAAATGCTTACTCGTATTTATGGTACTTGCTTTCCAACTTCAGAGGAGCTTGAAACACATTTAAAAAATCTTGAGGAAAGAAAGAAAAGAGATCATAGAAAGTTAGGTAAGGAATTAGGCTTATTTATGATATCTGATTTTGGACCTGGTCTACCATTCTGGTTACCAAATGGCTATACTTTAAGAAGAACATTAGAGGATTTCTGGTTAAGAATTCATAAAGAAAGAGGCTATTTAACTATTAATACTCCAATTATGCTAAATAGAGAGCTATGGGAAACATCAGGTCACTGGGATCATTATAAGGAGGATATGTTTACTATTGAGGTAGAAGATGGAACATATGCTATTAAACCAATGAACTGTCCTGGTGCTATTTTAGTTTATAAAAATGAATTACATTCATATAAGGATTTACCACTTCGTTATTCTGAATTAGGAAATGTTCATAGATATGAAGCATCTGGTGCTTTAAATGGTTTATTTAGAGTTCGTGGATTTACTCAGGATGATGCTCATATTTTACTAGCAGAATCACAGGTTGGTGAAGAGGTTGGTAGAATTTTATCATTATATGATTATGTATATTCTGTTTTTGGATTAGATTATTCAATTGAATTATCAACTCGTCCTTTTGATAATTATATTGGTGATGTTGCTGTGTGGGATGAAGCAGAGGAAGCATTGAAGAAGGCTTGCTTAGCTACTGGTCATAGCTTTAAGATTAATCCAGGTGATGGTGCATTCTATGGACCAAAGCTAGATTTTAAGCTAAGAGATTCAATGAATCGTATATGGCAATGTGGTACTGTTCAATTAGATATGCAGCTTCCAGGAAGATTTAATTGTACATATATTGCCGAAGACGGAACTAAGAAAACTCCAGTTATGATTCACCGTGCTTGTTTTGGTTCATTAGAACGTTTTATTGGTATAATAATTGAAAATTATGCTGGTGTATTCCCAACTTGGCTTGCACCTGTTCAGGTTAAAATTATTCCTGTAAATTTAGATTATCATAAGGAATATTGTGAAAAGCTTGCTAATATTTTCGAAAAAGAACAAATTCGTTTCGAATGCGATTATAGAGAAGAAAAGCTTGGCTATAAGATTCGTGAATCTCAAACAAAGAAAATCCCTTATACACTTGTTATAGGTGACAACGAGGTTCAAAACAATCTTGTTACATATCGTAAGCATGGTACAAAGGATCAAATCACAGTTTCAGTTGAAGAATTTGTTTCATTAATCAAAAAGCATGTAGAAGAATTAAATTAATAAAGACCTAGCTTCGTGCTAGGTTTTTTAACAATAAGGAGGTAATCATGGGATTATTAGATGTAGAGGGCTTGAAATTTAAATATACTGATACAAATTTATTTAATGATGTCTCTTTTAGAATTTTGCCTAAGGATCATATTGTTTTAGTTGGAGATAATGGATGTGGTAAATCAACATTTATGAATTTGATAGCTAAAAATCTAATTCCAGATGCTGGTACGATAGAATGGATGAATAATATTAGATATGGATATTTAGATCAACATTTGAAGGTAAAAACAGATGTTTCCATAAAGGATTATATCATTGAAGTATTCAAGGATTTGTTTGATAAGGAAGCAAAAATGAATGAATATTACGAAATGCTATGTACATGTGACAGCAAGGATTATGATAAATATCTTAATTATGCTCAAAGTATTCAGGATGAATTAGAGGAAAAGAATTATTATGCTATAAATTCTACTTTAGGCAATATGATAAATGGTTTAGGCATTCAAGAATATGGTATGGATACTAAATTGAATAAGCTTTCAGGAGGTCAAAGAGCTAAGGTTTATTTAGCAAAGCTTTTGCTTGAAGAACCAGATGTGCTTTTAATGGATGAGCCAACAAATTTTTTAGATGTTAGTCATATTGAATGGTTAAGTAATTATTTAAAGAACTTTAAAAAAGCATTTGTTGTTATTTCACATGATGAAGAGTTTTTAAGAAAAATAGGAGAGGTAGTATATAATCTTTCAAATAAGGTAATGACTCGCTATAATATGTCATATGATACATATTTAAAGGAAAAGGAAATACGTGAGGATCAATATAAAAAGGCATATGAATCACAACAAAAATATATAAAAAGAACTCAAGATTTTATTCAAAAGAACATTGTTAGAGCTACAACAACTAAGCAAGCTCAATCTAGAAGAAAAATGCTAGAAAGAATAAAGGTATTAGAAAAACCTAAAAATCATGAGCCAATGCATATTAGTTTTCCATTTTCTAAAGGACTTGGTCAAGAGGTTTTAAAGTTTACTAATCTTACAGTTGGTTATGAAGATAAAGTAGTCTTGGAAAATTTGAATTTCTTGATGAAGCAAAATCAAAAAATCGCTATATTAGGACATAATGGTATTGGTAAATCAACAATATTAAAAACTATTATTGGTCAGATTAAAGCATTGGATGGGTCATTTACTTGGAATCCTTCAGCAGATTTAAATTATTTTGCTCAAGAAGAAATATATGATAATGTCACTACACCAATTGAATATCTTAGATATCATTATCATTTGAAGACAGATGGTGAGCTTAGAAGTGTTTTAGCTAATGTTGGTATAAAGCAGGATTTAGCTATTAAGCCTATGAGTATGTTATCAGGAGGACAGCAAACTAAGGTAAGATTAGCATTAATGACAATGAAAAAAAGTAATGTATTGATATTTGATGAACCTACAAATCACCTAGATGTTTTATCAAAGGCTGAGCTTTGGGAAGCAATTGATAAATTTCCTGGAAGTGTTATTTTGGTAACACATGAGGATGATTTTTATGAAGGATTAGTTGATATGGAGCTCCGTTTTGACGATAAATAGAAGAAAGTTTTTGAATGATGTTAGATTATGGCTTGATATGTTTTTATTTTTAATCGAATATGATAAAAATTATTAGTAAAAAAAATATATAATAATTTAAAACGTATCATGTTATATAAATTCAAAATATATTATTTGAAGGAGATAGAAATTATGACATATAAAACTTGTAAAAAGAAAATTGATTATTTTATCAAAGAAGCAATTCATTTAAGGGAAACTGTGCTTACTTTTGATGGTCCATCTTTCTGTATGGATAAAGAAATAACTGATGAAAGATTTGAAATTTTTCAAAAGGATATTTTATCATTTATCAAGAAAATTACAAAAGATGAAAAATATATCAGGTTATATTCAAATATAGCTCCATATGAATTTAGTGTTGGAAAAGTTCAAGGTTTATTAATGAATTTGAAAGCAGCAGTTGAATTAATGGAAATTATTGAAATTAAATAAATTAAAATATAAGTTTGCTATTAGTAATATAAAAGCAAATTTAATGGATATTTATAATATATAACTAGATATTAAATGCATAGTTAATATTATGAAAAACACAGATAAAGATTTAGATTTTGAATATAAAAATGAAAAAAAGTTAAAAAAGTTTAAAACAACAATTTTTACCAAATTTTATAAAAATTATAGTAAAAAATAGCACTTTTTAAAAAAAACAGCTAATTATTAATTAAATTTTAGAAAAATGGCTTAGTCAAGCTATTTTGTCGATTTGACAAGAAAAAATTAATCATTATAATAGCAATTGGCACGTAGTGCTGCAGGAGGAAATGATGAACAAAAAGCACGTGAAGGAAACGATGGACGTGTAGATTAAGGAGGGCAAGATGGAATATCTTGTCGTGATGGTGATAATGTTAATTATTATTGCCATCATATTTGATGGTCGCCGTAAAAAGTAGCCATTAGGTAATATTAGTTTCCGTTCATTGTTTCCAAATGCGAAAAGGGAAGGCAGCAACCTTCCCTTTTCATTTTATTTAGTTTCCGTCCATCGACACTATTATTATATGCGATAAAATAAGAATAATCAATAGAAGAAATAGAAGTATTTGAGTTTTTGAGTTTCCCCTACGGTTACAGTTCAGTCGTAAATCACAATAAATAAGCCCGTATTTAGGATTTAACACCCCAAAATTTAGGATTAAATTGATATTTTTGACGATTAATAATACTTTGTATGTGATATAAATAACATTTTTCTTGACTTTATAAATTGTTTTAAATATAATTGAAATGCTGAGGTGATTTTTATGCGATTTACTTTAGCTCATTTAAGGAAGCTTATAATGCCTTATTCATGTGATGAATCGTTAGATTTGTCTGATGAATTAGATGGATTTGAGGATATAATTTCTTCAAAACCAGCATCAGTTCATATGGTTATAAGGGAAAGAGGAATCGACACATATTTAATTGAATTTGATATTAAAATTGAATTGATGATAGAGGATTCTGTTTCATTAAAGCCAATTCCTTATATGATAGAAACAACTGCAGAGGAAATATTTACTACTGATAGTTTAATAGAGGATGCATTTATATTAGAAAGTGATACAATTGACACTAAGGAAGCTGTTTTAACAAACATCTTAATTAATAAGCCAATGAGTATTACTAATGAGGTTTTTGAATCTGAT
>JALEQD010000141.1 GCA_022768655.1 Anaeroplasma sp. | reverse complement strand
ATTCTACTAATAGCTTATTAAAATCTGAAATAAAATCCTTATCATTTTTATATTTCTCATATGCATTTTGGACCTCCAAAACTGCATTCATTAATGTCTCAGGGATATATTGTCCACCAAAAATACCAAATTTTGTATCACTCATATCTACACGCTCCTATAAATTCCTTCATTAGCTTATAGCTTTTAAAACCATTTTCTTCAACACCTGATGAAACATCAACTGCATATGGATTAAGCTTTATTGCTTCTTTTACATTATTAATATTCAAGCCACCTGCTATAAAAAAATACTTATCAGATTTTATGCTTTTAAAATCCCATTCTTTTCCACTTCCAGGCTCTATATTATCAAACAATACATAATCAGCATTAGTAAAAGAATCATTTGCTTTAATTATTGGTAAATTTGTTTGTTTTTTTAATTTTTCAATATATTCATTTGTTTCGTTACCATGTAATTGAATTAAATCAATTATATTTCTTTTAGTAATAGCTAGAATAATATCAATATCTTCATTAACAAAAACGCCTACTGCTTTAATTCTTTTATCTAATTGCGATTTTAAATATTCTGCTTGCATAATACTTACCTGTCTTTTACTTTTAGCAAAAACAAAACCTATAAAATCAGGAAGTAATTCATTACAATAGCCTATTTCCTCTACTGTTTTTATTCCACATATTTTTACTTTCATTTTTTTAATTCTCCTAAAGCAAGCTCAATTGAGTCTGCCCTCATCAAATATTCACCCACTAAAACACCATTAAGCCTTGCCTTTTTTATATTTACTATATCCTCATATCCTTTTATTCCACTTTCTGAAATTAAAGTAATATCAGGATATTTTTCTCTTAGCTTAATACTTAATTCATTATTAATAGTAAAATCCTTAAGATTTCTATTATTTACACCTATAACCTTAGCATTTGCCTTAATTGCTCTATCTATTTCCTCATCAGAATGAGTCTCTACTAAGCATCCTAAAGATAAGCTATGTGCAATACTTATAAACCTTTTAAGCTTTTCATCATCCAAAATTGAACAAATAAGCAAAATTATATCTGCACCTAAAAGCTTAGATTCATATATTTGATATTCATCAAAAATAAAATCCTTTCTTAATATAGGTATATTTACATTTTTTCTAATATTAATTAAATGTTCATCGCTTCCTAAAAAATAATCTGGTTCTGTTAAGCAAGATATACAATCAGCCCCATATTTTTCATATGCTTTAGCTATATCTATATAATTATAGTTTTCTCTTATAATTCCTTTTGAAGGTGATGCTTTTTTGCATTCACAAATATAAATAAATTCTTTTTTTGAAACCAAATCATAAAATTTTATATTATCTTCAATTTCTAAACTATTTATTTTTGAAATTAATGTAGATAATGGAAATTCTTCCATTATTTTTTTATAATGTTCTTTTCTTTTAGAAACTATTTCATCTAAAATCATTTTCTATTACTTACCTCTACATATTCTAATAGTTTTTCATATGCTTTTTTACTATCAATCATTTCCTCTGCTAATTTAAATGATTCCTCTAATGAAAGCTCATCCTTCATTAAATAAATTGCAGTACCAGCATTTAATACTACACAATCTCTTTTTGGTCCTTTTATTTCTCCTTTTAGTATTCCAAGTGCAATATCCTTATTCTCATCTGGGCTTCCACCTAATAAATCACTAGATTTGCATAGACTGTATCCATATGCATGTGGATCAAATGTAAAATGTGTAATTTGCCCATTTTTTAATATTGTCATCTTTGTTGTTGTAGTTAAGGTTATTTCATCTAAGCCATCATCACCATGAACAACTACTGCCTTTTTAACACCCATTTTATTTAAGACATTTGCCATAACATCTAATAATTGTTCATCATAAACACCTAACAAAATGTTCTTTACCTTAGCAGGATTTGTAAGTGGACCTAAAATATTAAAAATAGTTCTTACTCCAATATCCTTTCTAATAGGTCCTACATTCTTCATTGATGAATGATAACTCTGCGCAAATAAGAAACAAATATTTATTTTATCAAGTATTTCTTTAGCTTCATCCTTTGTTGTTTTAATATTAACCCCTAGCTTTTCAAAACAATCTGCTGATCCACAAAGTGATGAAACACTTCTATTACCATGCTTTGCTACTTTTATTCCAGCTGCGGCAATAATAAATGAAGAAATTGTTGAAATATTAAAAGTTTTAGCATTATCTCCACCAGTACCAACAATATCTAAAGCATCATCCTCATCATCTAATGTTATTGCATTATCCCTCATAGCCGTAGCACATGCTGAAATTTCATTTACTGTTTCACCCTTTATTTTTAACGCAGTAAGCAAAGCTGCAACAAATGAAGGATTAAGCGTTCCCTTCATCATCATATCCATCATTTCATATGCTTCATCATATGTTAAGTTTTCACCATTACATAGTTTTTCTAAAATATATTTATTATTCATTTTATATTGTCTCCTTTAAGAAATTCTTCAATATTTTTTTTCCACATTCTGTCATAATAGACTCAGGATGAAATTGCACTCCAAATATAGAAAATTTTTTATGCTCTACAGCCATTATTTCACCATCACTATTTGTTGCGATAGCCCTTAAAGCCTTTGACCTACCCTTAGCAATTAATGAATGATATCTTCCTACAGCCTCTTTCTCATTTAATCCTTTAAAAATTAAAGAAGAATTGTTAATTTTAATAACATCCTTCGTACCATGATACAATTTTTTAGCATTTGTTATTTCATATCCAAATACCTCACAAATTGCTTGATGTCCTAAGCATACACCTAAAATCGGTATATTTTTTATTGTTTGAATAATCTCCTCACATATTCCTGCATCCTTTGGATAACCAGGGCCAGGAGATAATATAATATGAGTAGGATTCAATTTATATATATCATCTATATTAATTTCATCATTTTTCTTAACAATTATATTAGGAGTAATTTCTCCTATATATTGATATAAATTGTAAGAAAAGGAATCGTAATTATCAATTAATAAAACCATATTCTACTTCTCCTTTTGTGCTTCAACTGCCTTAAATACAGCCTTTGCCTTATTTTCTGTTTCTAAATATTCATTTTCAGGATCGCTTAAAGCTACAATGCCACCACCAGCCTGAACATAAACATTATTATCCTTTTTAACTATTGTTCTTATTACAATACAAATATTCATATTGTCTCTAAAATCAATATATCCTATTCCGCCACCATAAATTCCTCTTCTTTCCTTTTCTAAAGAATCAATAATCTCACATGCCCTTAGCTTTGGAGCTCCAGATAATGTACCGGCAGGTAATACTGATTGTAATACATCAATTGATTTTAGATCTCTTTTTGCCTTACCAACAACTGTTGATGCAATATGCATAACATGAGAAAACCTAAGTATTTTCATATATTCTAAAACCTTTACACTACCAAATTCTGATACTCTACCAATATCATTCCTTCCTAAATCAACTAGCATATTATGCTCAGCAATTTCCTTTTCATCATGTAATAGCTCATGTTCTAATCGTGCATCAATAGAAGCATTTTTACCCCTTGGTCTAGTTCCGGCAATTGGGAATGTTGTTATAACATCGCCCTCCTTTGAAACAAGTGTTTCAGGAGAGGCTCCAACAATTTCTAAGCCTTCATTTTTTATATAATACATATATGGTGATGGATTTATTGATCTTAAATTTCTATATGTTTCAAGTAAAGATCCTTCAATTTTACCAACAAATCTTCTAGAAAAAACACATTGGAAAATATCACCATCATAAATATGCTTTTTAATAGTATTTAGCTTTTGTGTATATTCCTCTTTAGTATCTATACTTTTTAATTCTTCAATTATTTTAATTTTTTCTTCCTTATAGTTACTTACTTTATAAATTACGCTTTTTAGCTTTTCAATTTCTTCTTTTGCAAGCTCATAATTATTTTCTAAATCATTTAGCTTTATATTTACTATTAAGATTATTTTTTGCATATAATTATCAAAGCAAATAACCTTGTCAAATAATAAAAATTCATAATCATTAAAGCCTACATCCTTAGATTTAATTTTAAGCTTTGGTTCAAAATATTTATATGAATCATATGCTGCATATCCAACAAAGCCTCCACAAAATGGAGGTAAGCCTTCAATTTTTGGTGCTTTATAATTACTTAAAATTCTTTTGATTTCATCAAATGGCTTTTCACTATAATATTTCTTTTCATTTTCACAAACAATATTATCCTTACATGATATGGTTAAAATAGGATCATATCCTAAATATGAATATCTACCAAAATGTGAATTATCAACTGATTCTAATAAATAAAATTTATCTGATATTTCCTTAATATTTCTTAAAACATTCATAGGAGTAGTAAAATCACTTAACAATTCATCAAAAACAGGAATTATATCATATTCATTTTTATATTTTTCAATTTCATCAATCTGTGGCTTCATAATCTTTCCTCCCATAGAATTATTAATAAAAAAAAGCACTCGTCCTATAAATAAAGGACAAGTGCAATAATAATCAACACCTGCGGTACCACCTTAATTGGCAAATATACCCACTCATTACAAAATGCTATCACATTTCTACTCTGTAACGGGAGCTCCCGTCTATTAGCTACTATACTTCGCCGTCGCCCTCATTGGCCCACTTTCAAATCCGCTTATTGTAACAATTCCACCATCTGCTACTCTCTATAAATGCGCTAAATGACTAACTTCCAATTCTTCGGTTTCTTATATTCTATGCCTGTAGACTTCTTTTGTCAATTAAAAAATGATAAAAACCAAAAATTTTTGAATTCTATTTCGATTTTTATCATTTTTATTGAATATTTAAATTGAATTAGTTAGGTATTCTAAAGCATATAGTGTGGTTATTTTAATACTTGTTTTTAAACCATTTTCATCAATATCAAAATTAGAATTATGATGTGCAACTGTTGTGTTTTCTATTGCTTCATTTCTAGTACCAACAAAAGCATAAACCCCTGGGACCTTATTGATAAACTCAGCCATGTCATCTCCACTAAGAGAAGGCTTTCTTGAAGTGATAATTTTATCTTTTTCAAATAGTTTTCTTGCAACTATTTGTGCTTCTTTTGTGGAAATAGAATCATTAATTAGAGGAGATGTAAAATCCTTCCACTCTATATGTGCCTTTGCACCATATATTTGTGAAATTGAATATACTAAATTCTCAAGCCTTTCTTTGATACTTTTCCTAATTTCAGGGCTAAATACTCTAATAGTACCTTCTGCAGTAGCATTTTCTGCAACAATATTATAACCTGTTCCAGCATTAATTTTTCCAATACCAATTAATACATTTTCCATAGGAGAAGTTGTTCTAGTAACTAATGATTGTACTGCAACAACAATTTGACTGATTATATATGCGGCATCACATCCAAGCTCAGGAGTAGAAACATGTGAGGCTTTTCCTTCAATAGATATCCTAAACCAATCAACGCTGGCATTATTTGCACCTTCCATTATTACAATTGAACCTACTGGAATATTTGAACCTACATGGATTCCAAAAGATCTTGAAGCACCTTCTAAATACCCACCATCAATAAACAATCTAGCTCCATAGCCTATTTCTTCTGCTTGTTGAAAGCATAGCTTTATTTTTCCAGAAAATAAGTTTTTATTTTCACTTAAAATCTTAGCTGATACTAAAAGTGAAGCTGTATGTGCATCATGTCCACATGCATGCATAACTCCTTCATTTAAACTTTTATATTCACAATTATTAGTTTCTTCTATAGGAAGTGCATCAATATCTGCTCTTAAAACAATAGTCTTATTTGCTTTGTCATCCTTTGTTCCTATTATTTCAGCATAAACACCAGTTTCTCCAACTCTTTTATGTTCTATATTTAGTTTATCTAGTTCCTCTTCAATTCTTTTTGCGGTATTAAACTCTTCTTTTGGAAGCTCAGGATGTGAATGAAAATATCTTCTTAATTCAACAGCCTTAGTATAATTTTTTTCAGTTTCATTTAAAACTAGCTTTACAAGTTCTTCCATTATTACTACCTCCAGTACATATATATATTATAACAAAATCTCCCAACATTGGGAGATATTTGCATAAATTATTACCATTTAATTGCATCGTCTACAAGCTTTACTGTCTTTTGAATTTGGTTAGCATCAACTGTTTTATAATCAAATGAAGGGAAAAATGTTTCATTAAACTTACCTAAAATATATTCAGCAACAATTTGAGTTTGGAATGCAGCAACTATTTTCTTATAAGTTTCATTATCCTTATCAGCTGTTCTAGCAACAATTATATTAACATATGGATTGCTTCCTGATTCATCCTGCTTTTCAACAATTAACCCATCCTTTGATGGAACTAATCCTGTAGGAATAGCGTATGTTCCATTAATTGTAGCACCAGAGTAATCATCTAATGTTTGAGGTAGAGTATTTGCAGTTTGAGGAACTACTTCTACATTATAAACATATTTTGTAATATCCTTTAATTCTGGTGTATATCCAGCCTTTGGATCAACCTCAATTAAGCCAGCAGTTTCTAATAATTTTATTCCACGGCTTAAATTTGTACCATCAGATGGTATAGCAAATTTTAAAGCATTAGCATTTACACTGTTAGTACCATTTGTACCTGCAGCAGTTTTTATTGCATCTAAAGAAGTATATTTTTTAGAATATAATGTTAATGGTGCAATAAATGTATCACCAATGATTGATAATTCGAAATTATTTTGAGAAATTTCTTTTTGTAAATATGCCTTATGCTGGAATGCATTTAAGTCAAT
>JALEQD010000139.1 GCA_022768655.1 Anaeroplasma sp. | reverse complement strand
ATCAGATTTACAAACTGAAGAAATGCCTACAGAAGTAAAAGTTAAATTAGCTAAATCAGATTTACAACGTGCTATTAAAACATTAATTTCTAATGGTATATCTATAGAAGATATCACTGGATATTTACAAACATAATTATTTAATTTTTGCTTTATTTTGGGGGGTAAGGGGGAACTATGCCCTTTTTTCTCTCCCCGTGCTTAGATTATAACTATTTTATTTTCAGACTATACCTTCTTTAAATATTAAATAATTTTTTTGCATTTAAGGTTGTAATTTCATCAACCTCAGATGCACTCATCTCCCTAAGCCTTGCTATTTCTTCTAAAACTAAAGCAACATAGCTTGATTCATTTCTAGTTCCTCTATATGGTGTTGGAGCTAAAAACGGACAATCAGTTTCAATTAATAGCTTTTCTAAAGGTATTTCAACAGCAACCCTTTTACTCTCTTTTGCATTTTTAAATGTCACAGGTCCACCAAGTGAAATATACATCCCTAGCTTGATAAATTCCTTGGCCATTTCTACTGAACCAGAATAACAATGCATTACACCCTTTATTTTACCCTTATATCGAGATAATATTTCATATGTATCTAAAGTTGCATCCCTCATATGAATAATTATCGGCAAATCCATTGCTATCGCAAGCTCAATTTGCTTTTTAAAAACTATTTTCTGATAATCAATATTATCTTTACCATAATGATAATCAAGCCCACATTCACCAATCGCATAAACCTTGTTTTCTTTAACAAAACTATATAAATCATTCAAATCATTTTGATAATTTATTCCCGCTTCTGATGGATGAATACCGGCAGTAGGATAAAACAAATCGTACTTTTTGCTTAAATCTAACGCTAAACGATTAGTTTCACATGAAAAACCAACTAATATTATTTTATTAACATTTTTTTCTTTACATCTTTTTATACATTCATTTAAATCATTTTTAAATTCTTCTTCAAATAAATGACTATGTGTATCTATCATATGATTACCTACAATTTTCGTTTATCGTTTCTATTATATAGCAAAAATTCAAAAATATCAAAGAAAAGAAAAAATAATGGATATAAAATTGATATCCATTACTTATTCAAAATTAATTATTTCCAAGACAAATTTAAGAAATCCTCAATAATAATTGATTCTTTTATATTTAATTTTTTAACTTCATATGTTATTACCAGATCATAAATACCATTTTCATTAACAATATTTAAATCTTCATTATATTTATATTTTTTTTCTATTACAAAATTATTAAGATTTCCGGATTCTGTAATACCAAGAGGTACAAAAACTCCTTCACTTTCTATCGTAAAGTCTTCATTTACAAAAGATACTGTTACCTCACCTAGATATTTCGTTTTAATCTTAGCATTTATTATAAAATATGGACGTAAGTATGATGAACTAAAGATATATGGAAATTCAATTAATGCATCCTCTATATTCATTTCAACCTCAAATAAATCACATGAAGCCTTAACATTTTTTTCTTTAAATTCATAATTAGCATTATTAATGATTGGTACATCATATAAATTCGTTGCTAGATCATAATACTTTTTATCTAATATTCCATCATGTAAATCTTCACTTAGTGGTACAATTCCGTTAGTATCATAAATTGAAATAATTCCATTTTCATTTTCTTTAAAATAATTGATATTATTAGAATCTATAATTTCAATATCACTTTTTAATTTTGTATCTATCACTTTAACATAAGAAGAACAATAATAATAATTTACTCTATCCTTAAAGGAGTTTATGGCTGTAAATATTTCAATATAGCCATCATTATTCATATCAGTTACACCAACATGATTAATAAAATTATAATTATCATGATTTAAATAAGATAATGATAACATATATAAATCATCGTAGTGCTTTATGAAATAATATGATATTTCTTCATAATATACTTCAAAAAGATCCATATTATATTTATTATAAATATCTTCACTTATATAATTAAATATTTCATATGTGCCATATCTAGATAAATCCCAATTTCTAATTTCCATATAAGCTTCATATGCTTTTTTTAATTCTATATTATGAAAGCTACTTCTATTTTCCGGAAAAAATGTAAAGTTTGCATTCGTATTAATGTTACTTTGTTTAAATTCTTTTTCATGACCACAATTTATGCAAGAAAAAATAATTGAATCCTTTAAAACACTAGCTGTATCATTTTTTGCTATTTTGTATTGATGCTTGTTGTTATTACAAACATTAACAATATAACCATTAAGATGAGTATATAAAATTGTATCCTCATCAGGCATAGTAAATGTTACTTTTTTATAATCAGAAGAGTTTGTTAAATCAGTTGAATCATATATTTCATCATTAATCTTAATTCCAACAGTTTGGCCAGGTTTGTTTAATAAATATACTTCTACTAAAGAACCAACTTCATATTCTTTTTTAAGTGGATATTTTAATAAATTCCAATTGTCTACTACAACTAATTCAAATTTTTCTACTTTAATAATATCTTCATTTGTATTTTGATCCTGAATTTCATTATTTGAAGAACAGCTAAATAATAAAAATGCAAAACAAACTAATATAATAATAAAAGTTCTTTTAAACATAGCTATACCTCCAATACTAATTGATTATTTTTCATACATACGCTCATACGTGCTTGACTCTTCACTTTTATTGTACCATTAAAAAAAAAAAAAAAGTGTAAATCACGTACATCGATGTACAAAATACGTACAACATTGTATAAATAACGTACACTTTATTTTTTTTTATAATATTATAAAGTTGCTTCTACCATTTCCTTACAAAAATCATAAATAGGCTTTTTTGCATCCTTACCATATTTTTCTACTAATGATACTATTGCAGAACCCACTATTGCCCCATCAGCAATAGTACACATTTTCTTTACTGCATCTGGATTAGAAATACCAAATCCAATCGCAATAGGATTATTAGTATATTTTCTTATTTCTTTAACAATTGATGATAAATCAGTTTTAATTTCACTTCTAACTCCTGTTACACCTAATGATGAAACTAAATATATAAAGCCCTCTGATTTACTAGCTATTTTATTAATACGATCTAAAGATGTTGGAGCAATCATTGAAATTACTACTTGATTATACTTCTTTGCTACAGAGCTTACCTCATCATGTTCTTCATAAGGTAAATCGGGAATAATTATTCCTAGTGCTCCAACATCCATTGCTTTTGAAAAAAATCTATCATATCCATATGAAAATACTGGATTTAAATATGTCATAAAAACAAATGGATAATCAGGATATTTATTTCTAATTCTCTTTACCATATCAAAAACCATATCAGTTGTAGTACCACTAGCAAGTGCTCTCATATCAGCATTAAAGATTGTTTTTCCTTCAGCAATTGGATCAGAAAAAGGAATACCAATTTCTATTAGCTTAACACCTGCTTCAATCATGGAATAAATAAATTCCTCAGTAGAATAAATATCAGGATCTCCTGCAGTAATAAAACCAATAAATGCTTTTTTTGAAAATATTTCATTAAAATTAGTCATCTATTTCTACCCCCAAATATCTCGCTATTGAAGCACAATCCTTATCGCCTCTACCAGATAAATTAACAACAATAATTTTGTCCTTAGGCATTGTTGGTGCGATTTTTAACGCATATGCTACAGCATGTGCAGATTCTATTGCTGGAATAATACCTTCACATTTTGAAAGATGAACAAAAGCATTAACTGCCTCATCATCTGTAATAGGAACATATTTTGCTCTTTTAGTATCATGTAAATATGCATGCTCTGGTCCAATTCCTGGATAATCTAAACCAGCAGAAATTGAATAAACCTCATCAATTTGTCCATATTCGTTTTGACAAAAAAGTGATTTCATTCCATGAAATACACCAAGCTTACCCTTAGCAATTGTTGCAGCATGCTTATCTGTATTTATACCTTTTCCTGCTGCCTCACAGCCAACAAGCTCAACCTCCTTATTAGGAATAAATTCATGAAATGCACCTA
>JALEQD010000120.1 GCA_022768655.1 Anaeroplasma sp. | reverse complement strand
CGTAGATACATTAATCGTTATTCCTAATCAAAGACTTTTACAGGTTGTTGATATTCACACTTCAGTATTAGATGCATTTAGAGAAGCAGATAATGTATTAAGAAAAGGTGTTCAGGGAATAGCAGAAATTATTGCTATTCCAGGATTAATTAATGTTGACTTTGCTGATGTTAAGGCAGTTATGGCTAATAAGGGTACAGCGCTTATGGGTATTGGTGCTGCAAGAGGAGAAAATAGAGCAATCGAGGCAGCAAGACATGCAATTCATTCCTCATTATTAGAGGTTACAATCGATGGTGCAACAGATGCAATAGTAAATATTACTGCATCACAAAATCTTTCACTTCGTGAGGTTGATGTTGCCATTGCTGAAATTAGAAATAATTGTGGTAAGGATTTAAATATTATTTATGGTACAGCTATTAATAATGATTTAGGTGATGAAATTGTTATTACAGTTGTAGCTACAGGATATGAATTAAAAGCTCAAAATAATGGTTATGAGGAGCTGGCTGAAACAATTTATCGTAATATGAGTGATGAAAACATTGTATATAGTGGATTAACTGGTATTCGTCCAGATGATTCTGAAGATTCAGAGGAGGATTTATATGACGAAGGCCCAGATCCAAGAATTGATGAAATTTTTGCCACTCACAGTAATAAAAAAGAAGAACGTAGAAGATTAAGATTAGAAAATAAGGAAGCTAAAAAGCTTCAGAAGCTTGAAGCTAAGGAAGCAAAGAAGCAACAAGAATATCAATCATCAAATGAAGGAACTAAAAACCTTCCAGATTGGTTAAAAAGATAATAAATTAAAAAGGGATTTTGCAATCCCTTTTTAATCTATTACAGCATTATTTTTAGTACTTTTGATATGCTTTAATAAAAAAGTATTTTTTCTTTTTTCTTTTATAACATCCTTTTGATGGAAATATTCATTTTCTTCTAATACCTGTTCTAGATTAAGATGAATAGAGCTTATATTCTTTTGAATATTTTTTCTTTCAATCGCAAATTTTTGATTTGATTCTTTTATTTCATTTGAAATAGAAGCATTATGTTCTCTGGTTTCCCTATTCATTTGTTGTGATTGGAATTTTGTGGCCGAAGGTAAATGATTAATAAGATCCTCCTTAGAACGAATAATATCATGTAATTTAGTATCTAACTCATTTTTTTCAGTAGAGTATTTACGACTGATTTCCTCTTTGGTTTTCTTGAAATCATTTTCTAATTGATTAGAATTTTGGTTATAGGTACTATTAATATCCTCAAGATTATCGCATGTTGCGTAGAAGTCTTTGTAAAATACACTAAGGCTTTCCTTTTTCTTTGTTAATATTTGTGAGACCTTTATTTGATATTCCTTATCATTTTCCTTTAAAAGATTGTCATATCTTTGGTTTTCAGATATTAATTTTTGCTTTATATTTTCTATTTCCTGAATATGAATTGCTACTTTTTTATCATATTCTTTTCTATTATTTAATATTTCATTTGTTGTGTGAACTGTAATTCTTTTTATATCATTATTGAAATTAGTTAATAGTAAAAATTTGTCCTTTAATATCGACTCGGATGTAGAAGTATAAAACTTTGAGGTAATATCGTATAAGTGCTTAAAAATGTTTGTTAAATATTGATTTTTAAGAGTTTTATTTTTAACTAATTCTCTTTCGTAATCATAAAAATTAAATTCTTCCTCATTATAAAAATCATTACTAGGAAAATGTTCAATAATATTATCAGCAATTTTATTTATATCTAAACGGAAATCATAATATGATGCTGCACTATTGTATTGCATCTTTTTGATTTCCTTAACTCTATCTGTATATTCATTTTCATTTTTCTTTAATTCATTTTGTAAGCTAAGATTATCTTTATCCAATATACCCTTTAATTTAGAAATATCCCTAACCTTATTTTTCATATCTTCAATTTTTTTCTTATTGTCGTGATATTCTTTTATAATATCCTCTTTTTGTCTGTTATGCTTTTGATATTTATTTTGTCTAATAATTACATTTTGATTTTCAAGATTATAAATTCTACTTTTAAATGTTTCTAATGTCCTTGAATAATTATCAATTGTATCAGTGATTGATTTTTTCTTTGTTAATAATCTTTTTCTTTCATTTTCATAGTTTTCTAAAAGATCATTATAATTTGTTTTAAATTTGAATTTTTCCTCAAAATCAACACGTTTATAAATAATATCAACCTCTAATGATCTGTAATTATCGACTAGATTTTTGAAATATTCATCAATTATTGTGTTGAAATCCTTTAGAAATATTTTTATAAGCTCATTATATTCTGGTCTAATTTTGATTGAAGAGAAGAAGATTAATAATATTTTTTCTTGAAATGCCTCTAATTCCTTTACTAATGATACAAATGTTGATAATATTTGTTGCATTATTTTTATTTCAGCAGTAAATCTTTCGTATAATACTGTGTGATGAATAGAATCAAGCTCATATTGTCCGTTTCTACTTTGGATACTTTTTTCTTCTGATTCATAAATCTGATCTTCTCTAATTTTATATGCTGTGTTTACTATATCTCTTGATAATATGGATTCAAGCTTTTTTATTTCTAATTTTGTTATTGTTTCAAATTTTTCATTTTCAATATCAATCTTTTTATTACCATAGGAAAGATTCATTTTAGAATTATATACATTATCATTGTATTGACGAGTATTATATAAATCAAGCATTTTACATTTTTCTATTTCTAGTAATGCATTTACACTTAAATTATTTAGCTTTCGATTGTGCTTTTCATCCTCATATTCATGAAGAAGCTTTTTTAGTTCTAATGCGCCAGCTATATCTAATTTAATTTTATTTATATCAGTTTGAATGCTTTCAATTTTCTTTTGTATATTTGCTTCTGATATATCTAAATCCTTTTCTAATATCTTATTTTTTATTTGACTTTGACATTTTACTGTATTTGCTTTTTGATTATATTTCTGGTTAGCAGTTTTTATCAACAAATTCATATCATTTTCATATATATTATTTAATTCCTGATAATGCTTGTTGTCACTTTGTTCCTTTTCAGTTATTGCTTTAATTGAATAGTTTTTATCTATATCTAAAAGTGCCTTATTATGTCTTATTACCTCTAGTTCTCTTAAATATTGGTTTTCTACTTCATCTAATTCAGTTTCAAATTCCTTTTTTAGATTAATACTTTCTTTATAATAATGTTTATTTTTATTTCTAACTAAATGCTTTGTATATTTATCACTTTCACCTTGAATAGAATAGCCATTATTATAAATTTCCTTTATTTCTTCATTTTGAATTTTATGAATTTCTAAAAGCTTATAGTAGTATTTTCTACTTATTTTATCTACATTATTTTGATATATTTCTTTGTAAGTAGAAGCATAGCTATCAAGCTGAGTCATGCTAAAAACGAAATCTTTTAGGATTTTTTGGCTTTCAACTTGGTAGTTTTGCTTTTTATTTTCTTTTTCAACTAGCGATGCACTTTGTGATTTTGAGTATCTTGTACGTGCATTAACTATGTTTTTATTTTTTTCATCAACAAGAATGCGAATAGAATTATTTAATGAAATACTTTCTTGACGAAATCTTTCCTTCATTTGATTTCTTATGCTAGTAAGCTTATCAAAAAGCTGATTTAATTCTATAGATTTGTTATCGATTTGTTCATTAAGCTTTTTTATTAATTTATCAGTTCCTTCATCATAATCTAATAATATTGCTTTACTATCCTCTAATACAACTTTTTTGCTTTCTTCGAATTTTGTATTATATCTTAAAATACTTTGCTTATATGTATCCTTGGCATTTGCTATTTGATAGTCGTATCTATTTATATTATCCTGATATTCATTTTTTATAACCTCATAATTCATATTAGAGGTCATGTAGTAATAATCAATATCCTGTAATAATTGGTCAGTTTTCTTTTTAGTTGATGCCTTAAGACTGTTTATTTCTTCATTTTGGTTGTTTACTTTTTCTATGTATTTCTCATTAATTACATCAATTGATTCATTTGTTCTTCCTATAATTTTTTCTTGCTTAGCATCATGTATTTTTAGTGCACATTTGAATGCATCAACAAAAAGAACATATTGTCTTTCAAGCTTAATAACATATTGATTTGAAGCTGAATTAAATGAATTGATTTGTTTTTTAAGCTTCTTTAATATAGAAGTGGATAATGGATCTTTGTCATCTACTATTTCATATCTATTAATAAACGCTAAAAGCTGATCATTAATTTTTTTAATAGAATTAGAAAAATCATTCATTATTTCACCTCCATTGCACATAAATCAATAATATTATATAATTATTTTAGTTGTTAGTAAAGAAAGTATATTTTTAAATAAATATTAATTTATTTTAAAATATATACTATTTTGAAAGGATAATAGGTATATATTTGTCATTATGATTTGTTTTTGTAAAAGTGAAATGGAAATTATAACTATTAATAAAAATGGTTTTTATAGATGTCCTAATTGTCATTATTTAAAAAAAATTAATACTGTCTCCTTAGAAAAAGAAAAAGCAAGGTATGATATGCATGTGGTAGATAGCGGTTATGAGCAATATATGAAAGGTATTTATGATGAAATAAAGCCATATATTAATGGAGATTGTATTGATTATGGCTGTGGGAAAAAGCATATATTGGCTGATATTATATGTGAAAATGGGTTGAATTGTGATTATTATGATTACTTTTATTTTAAAGAGCTAAATTTTAAAAAATATGATACTATTATTCTTATTGAGGTTTTTGAGCATATTAATGATTTATTAGGATTGTTTAGTAAATTAAATTCTATGCTTAAGTCCTCTGGAAGGATAATCATAAAGACTAAAGTTATTCCTACTGAAATAGATAATTGGTGGTATTTAAGAGATGTTACACATGTTAGCTTTGTAGATGAATTGAGTATGAAAAGGCTTTGTGATAATTTTAATATGAGTTCTAAATTGATTGATGGTTCTTTTTTTGTAATTGAAAGAATATAATTTATCGGTGATATTTTGATTGATCATATTGTTAAGAATAATGAAACTGCAGATGAAATTTTAGAAATGTATCATCTGTCTTTAGATGAATTAATTGAATTTAATCCGCATATAACAGATTTTAAAAATCTTAAAAGTGGTTCTATTTTGCATATACCAATGATTTCAAGAGAGGTAGAACAAATTCTTGATAAAACTGAAAGCTTTATTATGGATTATTATCCAAAAATAAGTGAAGAGGTATTAAATATTAAAGAAATTGAAAGCATAGGTAGTAAGGTTATAAAAGATGAATTAGAAAAAGAAAAAAATGTAGTAGAGGAAAGAGAAAACATAATTCAACATAAGGCTATAGCGTATCCTGGTATACTTCCACCTAAAAATGGATATAATGGTAATAGATAATATAGTTTCTCATTTTATTCTTTTATTATCTTTTAATAATAGTTTTTTTGAATTATTTTATAAAATAAAAAAATGGCTTAATAAAGCCATTTTTTAATTGTTTTTTTATTATGTTTGATGTATAATGGTTTATAGAATATAATGTATTTTGTTATATACTAAATCAATCTTTTATGGTATTATTTATATGGTGATTTTATGTATGGATATATTATTGGGAAAATAACAAAGATTTCTCCTAAAAATATCATTGTTGAAAATAATGGTATTGGATATTTGATTATTGTTCCGAACCCTTATAATTTTAAATTAAATGAAGAATATAAAATTTATACTTATCAATATGTTAGAGAGGATATTCTTGATTTATATGGTTTTGTTACTGAAGAGGAAAAGGATTTGTTTTTAAAGCTAATTTCTGTTAATGGAATTGGTCCTAAAAGCGCACTTTCAATTTTAGCTAGTGGAAGAGTAAAAGAAATTTGTGATGCGATAGAAAATAGAAATGATGCATATTTAAAAAAATTTCCTGGAATTGGACAAAAGGCTAGTCAGCAAATCATTTTAGATCTTCGAGGAAAATTGTCATTTCAGGATGATAATGTAGTAAAAAATAGTAAGCTTGATGATGTTGAACAGGCTTTAATAGCCTTAGGCTATGCTAAAAAGGAAATTACTAAGGTACTTGAAAAAATAGATACTTCTTTAGATGAGGGTGCTTTGATTAAAAAAGCCTTACAAATGATGATTAAGTAGGTGGTCAAATGGAAGAACGCATTGTAAATCCAAATTTAATAGATGATGAGGAAAAAATTGAGGATAGCTTAAGCTTAAGACCTGAAAGGTTAAATGAATATATTGGTCAAAAGGAAGCAAAGGAAATGCTTGATGTATATATAAAAGCTGCCTTAAAAAGAAAAGAAGCATTAGACCATGTATTACTTTATGGACCACCTGGTTTAGGAAAAACCACATTAGCACAAATCATCGCAAATGAATTAAATGTTAATATTAAAGTAGTATCTGGACCAGCTATAGAGCGTAGTGGTGATTTGGCTGCCGTACTTTCTACATTAAATGAGGGCGATGTTTTGTTTATTGATGAAATTCATCGTCTACCAAGATTTGTTGAGGAAGTATTATATAGTGCAATGGAGGATTATGTTTTAGATATTATGGTAGGAAAGGATTCACAAGCAAGAAGTATTAGAGTGGATTTGCCTCCGTTTACATTGATTGGTGCAACAACTAGATTTGGTGATTTATCTGCACCATTAAGAGACCGTTTTGGTGTTGTTTTACGTTTAGAATATTATACAAATGAAGAATTGGAATTAATTATTAATAGAACTGCTTTAGTATATGAAACAAAAATTGATGAGGTTGCAGCGAGTGAGCTTGCTAGAAGAAGCAGAGGAACACCAAGAATAGCAAATAGATTATTTAGAAGAGTAAGAGATTTTGCTGATGTTAAAAATAATGGTGTTATTTCTATTGATATATGTAAAGATGCTTTATCAAAGCTTGGAATTGATAAAGATGGATTAGATTATACTGATTATAAGTATTTACGAGCTATTATAGAATTATTCCACGGTGGTCCTGTTGGAGTAGAATCTTTAGCAGCTACTATTTCTGAAGAGGTTACTACAATTGAGGATGTATATGAGCCATATCTTTTACAGGAGGGCTATATAAAACGTAGTAATAGGGGAAGAATCGCAACTGAAAAGGCTTATAATCAATTAGGCATAAAGTATTTAAAGGGGATTTTTTCATGATTTTAACTAGTGATTATGATTATGACTTACCACAAGAGTTGATTGCTCAAACACCACTTGCTAATCGTAGTGCATCAAGGCTTATGGTTTTAAATAGAGAAAAAAAGACAATTGAACATAAATGTTTTTCTGATATTTTAGATTATTTGACTGATAATGATGTTTTAGTTTTAAATGATACTAAAGTAATACCTGCTCGTCTATATGGACATAAGGAGGATACTAATGCTTTAATTGAAATTCTTCTATTGAAGGATTTGGGTGATAATGTTTGGGAAACACTTGCTAAGCCTCAAAGAAAGGTTAAGCTTGATACAATTATTTCCTTTGGTGATGGAAGATTAAAAGCTAAATGTATTGCAAAAGAGGATATGGGTATTTGTAGATTTAAGCTTATCTATGATGGAATACTAGTTGAGATATTAGATTCATTAGGAGAAATGCCATTACCACCTTATATTCATCAAAAGCTTGATGATAAGGACAGATATCAAACAGTATATGCAAAAAATCCTGGTAGTGCTGCAGCACCTACTGCTGGACTACATTTTACTAATGATTTGATTGAAAAAATTAAGAATAAGGGTGTAGAGATTATTTATGTTACACTTCATGTTGGACTTGGAACGTTTAGACCTGTTGATGAGGATGATTTAACAAACCATAAGATGCATTCTGAATATTATGAAATATCAAAATATTCAGCTGAAAGATTAAATTTAGCAAAAAAGAATGGAAAAAGAATTATAGCAGTTGGTACAACCTCTACAAGAACATTAGAATCGGCATATGATAACGGCTTTAAGGAATGCTGTGCAAATACTTCTATATTTATATATCCGGGTTACAAATTTAAAGCAATTGATGCGCAAATAACTAATTTTCATTTACCAAAATCGACACTTATTATGCTTGTAAGTGCGTTTGCTGGTAGAGAGTTTATTTTAAATGCTTATAATGAAGCAGTAAAAGAAAAATATCGTTTCTTCTCATTTGGAGATGCAATGTTTATAGAATAATTTGGAGGTTAATATGAAAAATTATAAAGAATTCTTAAATGATAAAAATCCAGTATGTAGGATAGATATGGGTGATTTAGGATCAATGGAGGTTGAATTATTTCCTGAGGTTGCACCTATTACAGTGAAAAATTTTTTAGATTTAGTTTCTAATAATTTTTATAATGGAATAATTTTCCATAGAGTAATAGAAGGATTTATGATTCAAGGTGGTGATCCTACTGGTACAGGTACTGGTGGTTCAAAAAATAAAATCAAGGGTGAATTTATCCAAAATGGTGTTAAAAATGAGCTTATGCATTCAAGAGGAGTTATTTCAATGGCTAGAACAATGATTCCTGATTCCGCATCAAGTCAATTTTTCATTATGCATCAGGATGCTCCTCATCTTGATGGAACATATGCAGCCTTTGGTATTGTAACCTCTGGAATTGAGGTTGTAGATAAAATTGCAGCATCAGAAACAAATAGATACGACAAGCCATTAAATGATATTGTTATTAAAGAAATTGTGAGAATTAGATGATGAATCCAGTTTGGTATGAATTAAAGCATGTTTGTAAGCAAACAGGTGCTAGGTATGGAATATTACATACTCCTCATGGTGATTTTGAAACGCCAATTTTTATGCCAGTTGGAACTAAGGCAAATGTTAAAACATTAGTTCCTGAGGAAGTAGAAGAGGTTTCTGATGGCTTGATATTAGGAAATACCTACCATTTATGGCTACAGCCTGGTGATAAGCTAATTAAAGATTTCGGTGGAATTAGAGGATTTATGAATTGGAAGCATGCATTACTTACAGATAGTGGTGGTTTTCAGGTTTTTTCACTTTCTAAGATTAGAAAGATAACTGAAGAGGGTGTTGAATTTAGACATCACAAATCAGGCGATAAGTTATTTTTATCTCCAGAAGAATCAATACATATTCAAAATAATTTAGGTGCTGATATTATTATGTCCTTTGATGAATGCCCTCCTTTTGATGCAACAACTGAATATATGAAACAAAGCGTTGATCGTACAATTAGATGGGCAAAACGCGGAAAGGATGCACATCAAAATCCAGAAACTCAAGCCTTGTTTGGCATCGTTCAAGGTGGAGGAAACAAAGAGATTAGAAAATATTGTCTTGAAAAGCTTATGGAAATTGATTTTCCAGGTTATTCAATTGGTGGATTATCAGTTGGTGAATCAAAAAAAGAAATGTATGATATGCTAGAATATTTGAAAACAATTATGCCAGCTGATAAGCCTAGATATCTTATGGGTGTAGGTTCTCCTGATGATTTAATTGTTGGTTCTATGAATGGAATTGATATGTTTGATTGCGTTTTACCATCTAGAAATGCTCGTCATGGAACAGCGTTTACTTCATATGGTAAAATCCAAGTAAAAAGCGTAAAATATCGTGAATCACATGAGCCACTAGATCCAAAATGTAATTGTAAGGTTTGTAAAACATATACAATGGGATATCTAAATCATTTGATTAAATCTGAAGAAATATTAGGTATGAGAATGTTAACATATCATAATCTATATTTTTTGAAAAATTTAATGAGTCAAATTAGAAAAGCAATTCAAGAGGATAGGCTTCTTGATTTTAAAAATGAATTTTTCAAAGAATTTGGATATATAAAATAAATATTTGTAATTAATGCCATTAATTTAATGGCATTTTTTAAAACAAAAAAGAGGATTAAAATCCTCTAAAGTGAAAAATAAAGATTTATTTTCTTTGTTGTTCTACTTTGGCATTTAGAATATATAGTATAATAAAAAGTACTAGTATGATAATAAATGATTCCAAAGTGCCTCACCATTATTAGTATATGCAAAAAACAAAAAAGTATAAACTAAAAATCAATAACATAATATTTATTGGTGAATAATAGTGAAATTATATGATATATCACAAATAAAGAAAAATCTTAACCATTTAAAGAAAAGAAATTTGGAATGCCTAGTGATTAAAGATGATGCATATGGCTTTGGATTAAAAAAAATAATTAATATTTCAGAAGAATTAAAGATAAAAGCTTTTGCTGTAATATCATTAGCTGAAGGAATAAATGCTAGAAAATATACAGATAGTAAGATTATGATTTTATCTCCAATGGTTCATAATGTCATTTTATTAAAAAAATACGAATTAATACCTTCTTGTCAGTCAGTTGAAGATATTTTATTTTGTAAAAATAATAAAATCAAATATGCAATAGAGATAAATATAGGAATGAATCGCTTTGGACTAAACTCTATTGATCTTATTGATTGGAATGATGAATTCTTAGATTCTATTTATGCTCATTTTCCTAGTATGAGTTCAAAAATAAATGCTTTAGCATATAGACTTTATAATGAGTGTATCAAGCATAATAAGTCTTGTCATTTTGGTGGAAGTAGAATAGTAGATAATTTAAAACTTCCTCTTAGAATAGGATATTATGCATATTTAAATTCTACAGTGCTATTAGGCAAAATAATAATGCTAAGGTCTGTAGATGAATATGAAGAAATAGGTTATGATTTAGGCTATGTCACTTATAAAAAAGAGATTATTGCGATTATAAATTTGGGTTATGCAAATGGGATTAATCCAAATTTTAATGGATTTGTTGGATATAAAAATAAAAAATATCGTGTTATTGGTAAGGTGTGCATGAATCAATTATTTGTTTTAGCTGATGATTCATTTATTATAGATCAGTATGTTGAATTTTTTGGTAGAAATATAGAAAAAAATGAGTTTTTAAAGAATAATTATATGACAGATTATCAATCTTTCTTGTCGATAAAATAATTAAATGATATAATTTAGTAGAAAGTGGGTGAAGTCACTTTGTACTATATATTATTTAATCCTAATTCAAATACAGGAAATAATTTGAAAGTAAATAAGAAAATAAAAAAATTAATTAATAAATTAAAAAAAATAGATTCCTGTTATGTTATAAATATGTTTGAAATCAATCAAAAGGAAGACATTTTTTTGCGTCAATGTAAGCCTGAGGATCATGTTGTTATTTGTGGCGGTGATGGTACGCTTGATCAATTTATAAATCGTGTTTCTTTAGATAGTATTCAGTGTAAACTATTTTTATTTCCATGTGGAAGTGGTAATGATTTTGCTAGAGATTATAAAAAGCATAATAATATGATTCAAATTAATGATATATTAAAAAAACTACCTACTGTTAAAGTAAATAATGATGAGGTTTATAAATTTATAAATGGTGTTGGAATGGGAATTGATGCTCATGTTTGTAGAAGTAAAAACCAATACAAATTTTCTCAGGTAAATAAAAGCTATTTTGTTATAAGTATTAATTCTTTAAAAACATTTAGACCATATTCTCTTGATATAGAGGTTGATGGCACCATAAAGCATTATGATAATGTGTGGTTTGCGGTATGTAATCATGGTAGATACATGGGTGGAGGTATGAAGGTTTGTCCTACTGCGAAAAGAGAGGATGAATATTTAGATGTATGTGTTGCTCATAAATATAATTTATTTAAGCTAGTTTTATTATTTCCATTTATTTATTTGGGGTTACACGTTAAGTTTAAAAATATTGATTATTTTAAATGCAAAAAAATAAAATTTATACCAGATGGTTGTAATATTTCTCAGCGTGATGGTGAAGTATTAGACTACATAAGAGAGTTAGAGGTGGAAATATAATTCCACTTTTTTTGTTTTTTGTAGAAAAACACTTGTATTGATAAGTGAAACATATTATAATATCTTTAAATATTTTTAGGAGAGTGTTATTATGTTTCACAGTACTAGAGGAACTAAAAAAGTATCATCACCAGAGGCAATCTTAAATGGATTAGCTGAGGATGGAGGCTTATATGTAATTGATGAGCTTCCAAAGCTAGATTATCATGAATTAATGAATGATGATTATAAAACAATGGCAGCCAAAATACTGAAGAAATTTTTTGATGAATTTACTTTTGAAGAAATACAAAAGGAAATTAATGAGGCTTATCAATCATTTGATATTAATGAAGTTGTTGATTTAAAAAAATGTGATAATTCATATTTCTTAGAATTATTTCATGGACCAACCCTTGCCTTTAAGGATTTGGCATTAGTTGTATTGCCTAGATTGATGAAGCTTTCTAAAAAGAAGCTTGGTTATGAAAAAAATATTACAATACTTACTGCAACATCAGGTGACACTGGAGGGGCCGCATTAAATGGCTTTAAAGGTATTGATGGGATATCAATTATTGTATTATATCCTAATGGTGGAGTTTCTCCTGTTCAAGAAGCTCAAATGTGTAGCTTTAGAGCTGATAATGCTAGAGTTTTAGCTATTCAAGGAAATTTTGATGATTGTCAAAGCTTTGTAAAAAGATTTTTTAATGAGCATAAGGATTTAAGTTTATCAAGTGCTAATTCTATTAATATCGCAAGACTTATTCCACAAGTTGTTTATTATTTTTATAGTTATATTGAGCTTTTAAGAAGAAATGAGATTAAGGATCAAGAAAAGATTAATTTTGTTGTTCCGACAGGAAATTTTGGTAATATTTTTGCAGGATTTTATGCTAAGCAAATGGGTTTACCTGTGAATGAATTTATTTGTGCTTCAAATAAAAATTCAGTATTAACTGATTTTTTCAATAATGGAAAATATAATAAAAATAGACCATTTTATAAAACTAACTCTCCATCTATGGATATCTTGATTTCATCAAATCTAGAAAGATTATTATATTATGGAACTAATTGTGATGTTGTAAAAACAAAAGCATTAATGGAATCATTAATTAAAAATGGTGAATATGATTTTAATAATCCATTCGATTATTTTAAATCATACAGTACAGATGAGAAAAAGACACTTGAGGTTATTAATAAGGTATATTCAAAATACAATTATTTAATCGACCCTCATACAGCAGTTGCATATAATGCCTATGATGAATTAATTAATTCTAAGGGTGATAATACAAAAACAGTTGTTGTATCAACCGCATCTGTTTACAAATTCCCTCAGGTTGTTTTAGAGGCATTTGCGATTGTTGAAAGTGATCATAATAAAGCTGTTAAAATGATAAATGAAAGGTTTAACTTAGAAATACCAAAGGTACTAAATTACCCAGAGGTTAAAAGAGAAATTGTCAAATTAGATGATGCTGATAATTATTGTTTGGAAGTGATAAAATGCTTCGAATAAAAGTAAACGCAACATCGGCTAATGTATGTGTTGGATTTGATGTATTGGGAATTGCATTAAATCTAGCAAATGAATTTAGCTTTGAAAAAGCAAAAGAGGTTTCATTTTTTGGATTTGAAAAGGAATATTGTTCTACAAGAAGTAATTTAGTTTACAAATCATATGAGAAGGTTTTTTCATATCTTGGTGAGGCCTTAGTGCCTGTAAAAATAGGTTTTAAGGGTGAAATACCAGTTTCTAGAGGCTTGGGGAGCTCATCTTCATTAATCGTTGCTGGTGTGTTTGCTGCAAATTATTTTGCAACAAAAAAATTAAGTAAAGATGAGCTATTCAATATTTGTTGTGAGTTAGAAGGACATCCTGACAATGTAGCTCCAGCTGTTTATGGTGGTTTTGTTGCAAGCTATAAGGAAAATAATAATTATAAGGCAATATCTTATCCTATTTCTAATGATTTAAAATTTATAGCTATAATTCCACCATTTCCTTTATCAACAAATGCTGCAAGGAAGGCACTTCCAGAGAAGCTATCATATGCTGATATAACTAATAATTTATCGAGAATAATTCATTTACCAAAGGCCCTTGCTTCAGGTGATATTCAATTATTGAAAGAATTATTTAACGATAAATTACATGAGCCTTATCGTGGGAAATTAATTAAAGGCTATTTAGAGATTAAGAGAATTTGTGAAAAAGAGAATGCTGCCTTTGCGATTAGTGGTAGTGGGTCAACAATGCTAATTATTACAAAGGATGAAGGTATAATTGAAAAAATAAAAAAATTTAATTATTCAATAAAAACACTAGAAGTTGGTAATGGAGTGACATTGTGGGAGGAATAGTGTATGAATGATGATTATTATGTAATACATAAAAAGGTATTACCTGATTATTTTGAAAAAGTAATACAAATTAAAGAAATTATTAATTGCGGTGTAAATATTTCAGATGCTTGTAAGGAAGTTGGTTTATCTAGATCAACATTCTATAAATATAAGGATTATGTAAATCGTCCATCAGTTAAGGTTGGCAAGCATGTTATATTATCATTTAAGCTTGTTGATGAGCCAGGGGCTTTATCTTCAATTTTAAATGAGGTATTCGCAAGAAAGGCAAATATTTTAGCAATTAATCAAGAGGTTCCAATTCATAATATTGCGTTTGTAACTATGACAATAGCTATAACTGATATGGAAATGTCAATTCAAAATTTTGTTAATGATTTACGTGAATGTAAAAATGTTGTTGATGTTATGTTAATAGCGGTAGAGTAGAAAATTGGATTATTTACAATAGATTTGTTTTTTGCTATAATATAAGCATTAAAAGGAGGAAGTAAAAATGTCAGTTTTTGATAAAGTTAAAGAAATTATTGTAGAAGAATTAGGTGTAGATGAGGAAAAGGTTGTTCCTTCAGCTAGCTTAAAGGAAGATTTAGGTGCTGATAGTATTGACGCTGTACAAATAATAATGGATCTTGAAGATGCATTTAATATTGAAATTGACACTGATAATGCAAAAGCAGTTGCTACAGTAAAAGATTTAGTAGAATCTATTGAAGCATTACAAAAGTAAAAAATATAATGCCAGTGGTTGCTTTGCAACCACTTTTTTTCCCTTTAATTTATGGGAATAATTTTATTTTTAAACAGGGATTAGGTGTATTATGGAAAGAGAGTATTGGATTGAAAAATGGCAAAAAGATAATGATTTTTCTATTGAAAACGATAGATTGAGGGAAAAAAGCTTTATCTTCGCTTCTTTTCCTAAGGCTAATATGTTTGGATTTCAGTCTTTAGGCTTTAGACACCTTATTTATGCGGATGCTTATGCAAGATATCAAAGATTTCAAAACAAAAATGTTTTATTTCCAGTTGGAATTCATTCCCTTTGTAATACTTCCTTTTTAGAAAATAAAAAGCTTAGTTCAGCATTAAATGATGATATTTCCAAAATATTTAAAGAACAAATGGAAAAGCTTGGAATTGGTATAAATAATGCTAAATTTATCGATATGAGGCATAATGAATACTTATCATTATTACAACAATCATTTATTGATTTTTATGAGAAGGGTCATATTTTTTATAAAGATACAGTAGTTTATTATGATAAAAATAATAATAAAATCTATGATTATATGAATAAAACAAAAACATCAACTAAATCAATGAGAAAATGCTTTGTATTAGATGTTAAAAAATATATACCTAGGATTTTAGAGTGTATTGATGAACTTAAATTGTCTTTAGAATATAAGGAAATGCTGAAAAAATCATTTGATTTGAAAAAGGTAATGAAGCTGAATTTGAATTTGTCAAATGGAGCTACTTTACCAATAAGGCTAAGTGATCCGGAATATATAGGTGGTATTAGCTATATATTTTTAAATCCTGAGCATATTGATATTACTGATTATGTTGATATAAATGAATATAGCAGTGTTATTGCATACCTAGAGGATTGTCATAATGAAACATTATTCTCTTTTAGTGGTATATATGCAAGAAATCCTCTTACAGGAAAAGAAATACCAATTTTTATTTCAACATTATATAATCAAGAGGTATATCTAGGTATTCCTGCAGTGGATTTAGATGATAAGACTTTAGCAATAGAACAAGAGCTTGAAATAATAGAAATATTAAGAAATGGAGTATTGATCAATTCTGATTTTTTAGATGATTTAGACCCTAGTTGTGCCAAAGAAAAAGTAATTGATGCGTTTGTTGAGGCTGAAATTGCTGAAATTGAAAATGAGTATGAAAATACAGAAATAGTTTTATCATCATTAGATACATTTGGTTCATTATTTCCATTTTTAGAAGAAAAGGATGAAGATAAGATAACACCATTAACTGGGCATCTTCCTTATTATTTTTCAGCAAAGATGAGACCATCATTTGTTGATAATGTTGATATTATCGGTACAACAATGGCTGGAACTATTAATAATTTATATACAGAAGGAATGTGTCCAATATTATCAATGCTATATGATAATATTGGCTCTGTAATTTCTGTTTTTTCTGATGAGGCTAAAACTGAATATACAGATTGGAATGGGATAAAATTATCTTGTGTTTATAAGGATAATATATTTTCATCAATTTTAATGCCTATTATTTTTATGATAATTTTAGAGGATGAATTAAATATTGAATTTATTAATAAGATTGGACAAATCGAAATATGTGGAGATTCTTTTGATATTAGACAAAAGGAAATAAAAAGAAGTAATAATAATATGGTTGATTTCGAACGTATTTTGAATGAATATAGTTCTGACAGCATTAGGTATTTTTCTTTATTAGATGATTTAAATAATCCCTTTGTTTTTGATACATATCGATTATCAGATATAAATAAAAAGCTTGAGGATTTGAAAAATATCTTAAGGGAAGACAAAAATGCCTCTCCATTAGTAGATTTTCAGTTATTTAATTTGGTCAAGAGCTGTATAAATGAAATGGATAAAATGAATGTTTCAGCCTATGTTAGAAGTATAGATAGCTTTATTGATAATTATGCTTTAAAGCAAGGCTTATCTAAAAAACAAATTTTCACATTGATAAAATTATTATTTCCAATAACTCCTTTTTTAGCAGAGGATATATATTTAGAAGTATTTGATGGCAAATATTCATTAGTGAATGAAGAATTTCCAGAAGAATAGATTTATTACCAATAAAAAAACTAAGAGTTCATTCATTATTTTGTCTCTTAGTTTTTATTTTGGTAATATTTTCCCTGATATTCATCATTTTTTCTTAGGAGCTTATCTATTTCGTTCATTACGACAAGCTTTTTTCTTGTCCATAATGGTTGAATTAAATCATCAAAAACGCCATCTGCTGCAAGCCTATGTATGATTATATTGGGATTAAGATGTGTTATTTGATCAACAGTTATTTTGACATATTCCTCTAATGATAATATATGAAATGGTTTTTCTTCATATTGTTTAGCTAATAAAGTGTTTTTTAAGACTAATAGGCTGTGAATTTTTATTCCTTGAACATCTAATTTGTTTATAAAGGAAACAGTATTCATCATATCCTCATATGTTTCATTTGGAAGACCATTAATTATATGAACAACAATTTCTATATTATGCTTTCTAAGCTTTTGGCAAGCATTAATAAATTCATCGTTTGTTGAACATCTATTTATCATTTTTGCGGTTAATTCATTTGCTGTTTGTAGGCCTAGCTCTATTTGAACATTTGTATGCTTGTTTAACTTGCCTAGATATTCTATAACATCATCTGGCAAGCAATCAGCTCTGGTTGCGATTGAAATTCCAACTGTCTTTTCTGGATCAATTGCTAAAACCTCTTCATAAATTTCTTTTAATTTTTCAACTGGTGCATATGTGTTTGAATTTGCTTGTAAATATGGCATATATAAAGAATCAGGCCATTTTTTTTTCATTATTTCTTTTATTTGTAGGAATTGTTCTTTTAATGAGAGATTTTTATCTCCAGCAAAATCACCACTCCCAAGCTTAGAACAGTAGCTACATCCTCCAATTCCTTTGCTTCCATCCTTGTTTGGACAGGTGAAATTACCATTTAGTGCGATTTTTGCTACTTTTTTTCCATATTTATATAAATTGTATTCAGTTAATGTATTATAGCGTTTTTCATTATTGAAGAAATTCATTTTAGCACCTCAATAATTATTATAGTTTAGTTTTTTATAAAATAAAAGTTTTTCTATATTAAAACAAAACGATTTTTGGTATAATAAATACGATACTTTGGTTGAAAGGGTGAAGGTATTTTATGATTAATAAAATAAAAATATGCTTGTGTCATCCTAAATATATAGGAGTTTATTTTAAAGATAATATTTGGAAACCACTATTAAGTGTTTTTATTGGATTTGTCATTATGTTTTTTGTATTGGGTATATTATGTAGCAATACTACTTTTTTTGAGCATAGCGATGTAAAAAGTATAACAAATACTTTATATTATCAAGAAGAATGTGATTCTATTTATGACAGCAATACTAAAAAAATGACTGGAAGCTCAAAACTATATACAGGAGAAGACTTTATTGTTGGTTTTTTTCAAGATAAGGTAGAAATAGATTTATATAATTATTATATTAATTTTTCAGAAAAATATATTGATTTATATGTTTATGGCGTAAAAATAGGTAAAATTGAATATGAAAAAGTGATAGATAAATCATTTTCTATGTCAAATGTACAAAAGGGTAAATTAACAGATACTTTTATTTTTGAAGAAATGATAGAAAACGTATTTTTAGAGGTTGAGGGAAATCAAAAGATTGTTTCATTTTTTTCAAATGCGATTTCAATTGTTATTTATTATTTGGTAGTGTTAGTTACGGTTTTTATTTTTTCATATTATGTTAATCCTTCTATTGAGGGAAAAATTAGAATTAGATTATGCTTATATGATACTTTGATATTTTTTGTAATTGTAAGCCTATCTTTTATGTTTAGGGCTATGTGGCTACAATATATTTCAATGATTGTTCCAGCTATTTTCTCATTTATTACTTTTTCTCATATAATAAAAATTGAAAAAAAGGTTTAAGGTTGGTGTTTTTTGATGAAATTGATTGAAATATTACGAGATAGTAATATTCTTAAAGAAGACAATTTAATAGAAATAGATGAAGCAGTTTTAATGAAATATTCTAAAAAATTAAGTGTTTCATTTGTTTTAGATAATGCAGTAGATTTAGCTACTTATAATTCTTTATCTAATAAAATACATGAAATACTTAAGCCATTAGGTATAAATATAGAAATTTCTATAGGTTATAAAAATGAGGAATTGTCTAATGAGGAATATTTTGAATATTTAAAGGAAATATTAAAAGTATTAACTAGTCAATCTGCAAGATTTAAAGCATTAAATGTTGATGATTGCAAAATCAATGGTAATAATATTACATTCTTAGTGGCTTACGATGCTTTAGGCTTTGAAAGTATTTTAAAGCCAATTGCTGATGAATTTAGTAAATATGGTATTAATGTTAATTTAAATATCATGCAGGATCAAAATAAAAGTGTTCAAGCTCAGATTAATGCGCTAGATAAGCAAATAGATGAGGCTTTAGATAAGCAAAGACAGGAAGCATTAGCTGCTGCAAAATTTAATAATGAAATTAAAAATCAAAAAAGACAATATGGTCAAAGAAATAGCCCTGCCTTTAAAACATCAATTAAAAATATTCCTTCAACTCGTACAGGCTTAGAAGAATATAAGGTTAAAAATGGATTTCCAAGCTTTATGGTTGAAGCTTATGTTTTTGGAATAGAAATAAAATCTTTCGCAAAAACAAAATCTAATTTAGCCACAATAAAGGTTACTGATGAAACTGATTCTATTGTTGTAAAGAAATGGCTTAGAAGTGATACTGAAAAGCAATTATATGAAAATGAGATTACTAATAATGTAGAGCTTCGAATTATTGGAAATGCAGAATATGATGAATATGCAAAGGATGTTGTTTTAGCTGCAAGTTCAATTGAGGTTTTAGGTCGTCATAAGGAAGATGATGTAGTTGATGATGCCCCAGTAAAGCGTGTTGAGCTTCATGCTCATACTAAGATGAGTACTCTTGATGGTTTAACTGATGCTAAAGACTATGTGTCACTTGTATCAAAGTGGGGCTGGAATGCAATGGCATTCACTGATCATAATGGTGTTTATGCTATACCTGATGTGAATCACGCAATAGAAAAGCTTCCTGATTTTAAGCCAATATATGGTACTGAGCTTTCTTATGTAAATGATGAAAAATATTTTATTACATTTGATAAAAGAGATATTAATTTGAAGGATTCTACCTATGTAGTTTTTGATATTGAAACTACTGGATTATCTCAAACATATGATGAAATAATAGAAATAGCAGCATGCAAGGTAAGAAATGGTACAATTATTGATAATTATGAGGTTTTTGTAAATCCTAGGATTCATATTCCAGAAAAAATAACTGAATTAACTACAATAACTGATGATATGGTTAAGGATGCAAAAGCAATTGATGAAATATTACCTGAATTTTTTGAATTTTGTGGTGATTCTATATTGGTTGCTCATAATGCTAAATTTGATGTTGGCATGATTTATAGAGATGTTAAGCGTCTTGGCCTTGATGTAGATATGCTTCCTGTTATTGATACTTTGAATTTGTTTAGAGCAGGATATTATGATTCTGTAAAAACATTTAATTTAAAATCTCTTTCTAAGTATTTTAAGGTAAAGCAGGAGCAACACCATAGAGCAATTGATGATACAAGAGTAACAGCATTATGCTTTATTCAAATGCTAAATGATTTATATGCTAAAAATATTTATAATTATGGACAAATAAATTCTATAATTGATCCTAATGTTCATTATAAGCATGTTATACCTTCACATATTGTAATACTTGCCAAAACACAACAAGGTTATAAAAATATGTTTAAAATTGTTTCTGATGCAATGACTAATCATTTCTATGGTGGAAATGCTCGTGCATTAAAATCGGTAATTGATAAATATAGAGATGGAATATTGCTTGGTTCTGCTTGTGTTAATGGTAATGTTTTTGAGCTTGCATTAAATAGAAGTGAAGAAGAACTAGAGGAGGAAATGGCTTATTATGATTATATAGAGGTACAACCTCCACTTGCTTATAAGCAATTATATAATGATATGCCTTCTGGTGAAGAACGAGTAAAGGAAATAATTTTAAAAATTATCAGAATTGCAAAGAAGCTAAATAAAATTGTTGTTGCAACCTCTGATTGTCATTATGCTAGACCAAGATTAAAAAAATATCGTGATATTTTAATTGCAACACCTCAAATTGGTGGAGGAACACATCCACTTTCAAGATATGAGGATGCACCAGATTTACATTTAAGAACTACTAATGAGATGCTAGAGGAATTTGAATTCCTTGGCAAGGAGCTTGCGTATGAAATAGTAGTTACAAATACTAATTTGATTGCATCATCAATTGATAAATGGCCTGCCTTTAAGCCTGATATGTTTGCCCCAAGAGATGATGAATTTAAAAATTCAATTATCAATGTTCCTTCAATAGAAGAGGAAATGAAAAGAATTGTTAATGCTACTAAGGTTAGCTTATATGGAGAAAATGCTCATCCTATAGTTGAAAAAAGAATTTCAAGGGAGCTTAATTCAATTATTTCTAATGGCTATGCCTCTGTATATTATATTTGTCATTTAATGGTTTCAAAATCATTATCTGATGGATATTTAGTTGGTTCTCGTGGTTCTGTAGGCTCATCATTAATTGCTACAATGATGAATATTTCTGAAATAAATCCTCTTGCACCACATTATCGCTGTAAAAAATGTAAGTTTCATACCTTTAGAATGAGAGAAGATGAAATACAGGAATTTGGACTTACAGATATTGAAAAGCCATTCCAAGATATTTTAAGAACTGTTGATTCTGGTTACGATTTACCTGATGCAAAATGTCCTATTTGTGGTGAACCATTAGCTAAGGATGGACATGATATTCCATTTGAAACATTCCTAGGATTTAATGGTGATAAAATACCAGATATTGATTTAAACTTTTCAGGTGAATATCAAGCAATAGCTCATGAGTACATACGTTCGGTTTTTGGTCCTGAAAATTCCTTTAGAGCAGGTACAGTAGGTACAGTTGCAGATAATACTGCATTTGGTTATGTTAAAGGCTATTGTGAAAGAAAAAATATTAGCCTTAGAAGCTGTGAAATGGAACGTATTGGTACATATTTAGTAGGAATAAAGCGTTCGACTGGTCAGCATCCTGGTGGAATTGTTGTTGTTCCACACTATGTTGATATATATGATGTTACTCCTGTTCAATATCCTGCCGATAATATTGAAAATAACTGGCGTACTACTCATTTTGATTATCACTCATTTGAACAAAATTTATTAAAATTTGATGTTCTTGGTCACGATGATCCTACATTAATTAAGTATTTTATGGATTATGTTCATGAACATCAGGCTGATTTTCCATTTGAAAATCCTCAAGACATACCAATAGATGATAAAAATCTTTATAGATTATTCTATGATCCATCTGTTATTGGTGTAACCTGTGATGATATTGATAGTAAGGTTGCTTCATATGCTGTACCTGAGCTTGGAACAAATTTTGTTAGAAATATGCTTGTTGAAACTTTGCCTAAGACCTTTGCACAGCTTGTTAAGATTTCAGGTCTATCACATGGTACGGATGTTTGGAATAATAATGCTCAGGAGCTAGTAAACGGTAGTACTGAGTTTGGTAAAATTGAATTTAAAGATATTATTGGATGCCGTGATGATATTATGGTTGACCTATTAAGATATGGTCTTGAACCACTTACTGCATTTAAAATTATGGAATTTGTTCGAAAGGGTAAGGTGGCAAAAGATCCTGAGGGCTGGAGTAAATTTAGAAAGGCTATGGAGGAAAAGAATGTTCCAGAATGGTACATTTGGTCTTGTGAAAAGATTAAATATATGTTCCCTAAGGCTCACGCTACAGCGTATTGTATGATGTCATTACGTATTGCATGGTTTAAGGTATATTCTCCAGCATTATTTTATAGTGCGTGGTTTTCAAAGCGTGCCAAAAACCATTCTGTGAGTGCATATCTTGGTGGTAGAATTGCTATTAAGGCTGCAATGGAGGAAATCAAAAATAAGCAAAGCCGTTCAGGAACTGATGATGATAAATATGTAGCCTTACAGGTAGCTCTTGAAATGACAGCTAGGGGAATAAAATTTTTACCTGTTGATATAATGAAATCATCTGCTACAATTTTTGAAATTGAGGATGGGAATTTAAGAATTCCATTTGTTGCGGTTGATTCCTTAGGTGAAAGTATCGCTGTTGACATTGTAGAAAAAAGAGAAGAAAAGCCTTTTACCTCTAAAAAGGATGTTTTAAAAAGAACTAGGTTAAATAATACTCTTTATGAAGAATTTAATATAATGCATGCTTTTGGTAATCTGCCTGAAGAAGACAAGGAAGTTACTGAGGGAATATTTGCATTTATGTGATTTTATGTAATTTTTGTTGTAAATGAATATTTTGATAAATATGTGATATAATCTAAATATATAAAACACAAGGAGGTAAAATATGAGACAAAGTCCATTATTTTCAAGCATACAAACTAGTGAGGCTTATCGCGACACTACTAATTCTGCTACATATAAGGGCATATGCCTAAAAACATTTTTCCTATTAGC
>JALEQD010000158.1 GCA_022768655.1 Anaeroplasma sp. | reverse complement strand
CGTCTTCGATGCCTTGTTCGAGAATTATCGTTTCGCGGAGCTGAATCCCGTGTCGCAGACCATGAATGCCATGTTGCAGCTGGTGCAGGACAGCATGGCACCGGATGATGCGCGGCAACTCAAAAACTTCTATGACAGCGTGCGGGAGCGTACACAGGGAATTGATAATGCGGCGGGGCGGCAGAAGGTCATCACGGAGCTGTACGATAAGTTCTTCAAGAACGCGTTCCCCAAGATGGCGGAGGCTCTCGGTATTGTCTACACGCCCGTGGAGATCGTGGATTACATCGTGCGCAGTGTGCATGCTATCCTGCAAAAGGAATTCGACGTACAGGAGGGGCTCGGTGCCCACGGGGTGAAGATTCTGGACCCCTTCACGGGCACGGGGACTTTCATCGTTCGGCTCCTGCAGAGCGGGCTCATTAAAAAGCGGGATTTGGAGTACAAGTTCAAGAACGATCTCTTCGCCAGCGAGATTGTGCTGCTGGCCTATTACATCGCCTGTGTGAATATCGAGGAGACCTACCACGAATGCGCGGGGAAGTCAACCTACACGCCTTTCGACGGCATTTGCCTGACGGATACCTTCCGCATGGACGCCACGGGTAAAAATATGCTTGCGGAAATGTTCTCCGACAATGCCCGACGTGTGAAGCGGGTGGTGGAGAATGATATCAAGGTGATCATCGGCAATCCGCCGTATTCGGTCGGTCAAAGAAGCGCGAATGACAATAATCAGAATGAGGATTACCCGGATCTGGATGCGAGAATTGCGGAGACCTATGCAGCAGGTACAAAAGCGACCAACAAGAACAGTCTCTATGACTCCTACATTCGCGCCTTCCGCTGGGCGAGTGATCGAGTGCAGGGCGACGGCGTCATCGGTTTCGTGACGAATGGCGGAATTATCGACAAGAACGCTATGAATGGCTTTCGGCGCTGTTTGTTGGAGGAATTCGCTGCCGTCTACTGTTTCAACCTTCGAGGTTTTGTACGAGGAAAATCCGGCTTGGAGGCCAAGAAGGAAGGAGGAAACGTTTTCAACATTATGACAAAAATCT
>JALEQD010000211.1 GCA_022768655.1 Anaeroplasma sp. | reverse complement strand
TGCCTTGTCAAAAGATGTCCTTAAAGGAGCCAGGGAATCTGGAAATAGTTTGAAGATTTCAATTGGAGACGGAAGTACTGCCAAGAAGACATTGTATGAATGGACGTTTTCCAAGGAAAACTTAAAGAGTTCGGAAACACTCAAAGACCTGGATCTGAGCCTGAGCATCCAGAGTGTGAAAACAGGAAAGGATACAGAGGCAGGAAAAATAATAAATTCCATCCAAAAGGAAGCAGGTAAGAAAAATAAGCAGATTATGAAGGACAGTATCATCTGTTCCCTCGGAAATAATGGAGAACTTGGCTGTGAAGCAGAAGTAAAGATGTATGTAGGGGATTATGCAAAGAAAAATGAATCCTACTATCTCTACTATGCGAATTCAAAGACCGGGAAACTAGAGGAAGTGCCATGTAAACCGATGAAGGCGAAAGATGGTTTCTTAAATGCAAAGATTAAGCATTGTTCCGACTATGTTTTTGTAGAAGGAAAACTTTCAGCGGATGTTGCGACTCCGTTGGCAGAGCAGGTTCGTAATATCAAAAAGAGTAAAAAAATAGAAGCTGGAAAAACATTTACCATCCAGCCGGTACTGCCATCCACATTGAAGAAGGCAGCGAAAATCACCAGAAAAGACGGGGCGGATATGGAAGTTGTGATTACCTATCATTCCAGTGATAAGAAGATTGCCACGGTTGGAAAATGCAGTGGAATCATCACAGGAAAGAAGAAAGGAAGCTGTATCATCACAACGAAGATTCTGCTTGCAGATGGCAGCCAGAGAAATGCAAAGACAAAGATTGTCGTAAAATAAAACACGAGGGAACCGTTGCGCAGAAAGCGCAGCGGTTCCTTTTTTAGTTGTCTTTTAGTAGAAGGAAAAACAGCCATTTTGGAGGGAAAATGCAAAGTAATAAAACCGATAAAAAAGTGATAAAACCGATAGAAACATCTTGAGTTATATGAGAAATTAGTACTAGAAAATACAAGGAGGAGCAAGAATGGGAAAAATCACTTTTTTGGACAATGACGGAACTTTTACGATGAAACAGCCGGAGAATTACAGCGGGCTTTATTTTCCGGTTGCCGGAGAAAAAGGGTTAAAAGGCTGCGTTACCCCGAATTTCGGCGGGGACAGTAAAATCGGACAGAACTCTTTTCTGATGGAGCCGGTAAGCATTGAAAACCTTAACAATAACCGGACGGTACGCAACTTCTGG
>JALEQD010000210.1 GCA_022768655.1 Anaeroplasma sp. | reverse complement strand
GAAAGGAATTATATTATTTCTATACTTTAGATGTTAACACTTATGAGGTTATTTTTAAGAATGAAAGAACAACAGTTGAATTTGATTCTTTAGGTAAAGGCGTAAAATTTACAAGAAAAATATATGATGGCAATGGTAATATATTATATTTATATAATTCGGATAGGACAATAGGTGTTGATTCTTATTATACTGTTAATAATGAATTATTAAATACCAAAGAAAAATCAGGAAATAATATTACATTTAAAGATAGTGCTGGTAATCTAGTTAAATATACAGATGGAACAAATTATTTCAATTCAAATGGCCAAGTAATTACTAAAGAAGAATATTATAATATTTCAACTGATATAGAGCAATTATGGAAAAAATCATTTGAAAAATATTGTCGTCCACAGCAATATGAAGATTATAATATTACATATTTTAAAGGCTATGAGGATGATGTTTTAACATTTGAAGCAAATATAAATGGATATACATTATCATATGATAAGAATGTAAAAAAACCAGGTGATTTTATCCTTATAAATGAGAGAGATACTCTTTCTGTAAGTCTAATGAAACGTGTTTGTGAGCTAGCTCCAGAATTAGGAGAATATGATAAAATTCAAGTACGTATTAAGGGAGTAAATCCAATAAATCATGATTTCACGTCTTTAAAATTCAATGGATTAGAAATTCAATACCGTTTATATTCTGAAGGAAAGGAATTATATTATTTCTATACTTTAGATGTTAACACTTATGAGGTTATTTTAAAGAATGAAAGAACAACAGTTGAATTTGATTCTTTAGGTAAAAGCGTAAAATTTACTAGAAAAATATATGATGGCAATGGTAATATATTATATTTACATAATTCGGATAGGACAATAGGTGTTGATTCTTATTATACTGTTAATAATGAATTATTAAATACCATAGAAAAATCAGGAAATAATATTACATTTAAAGATAGAACTGGTAATTTAGTTAAATATACAGATGGAACAAATTATTTCAATTCAAATAGGCAAGTAATTACTAAAGAAGAATATTATAATATTTCAACTGATATAGAACAATTATGGAAAAAATCATTTGAAAAATATTGTCCACAGCAATATGAAGATTATAATATTACATATTTTAAAGGCTATGAGGATGATGTTTTAACATTTGAAGCAAATATAAATGGATATACATTATCATATGATAAGAATGTAGAAAAACTAGGTGATTTTATCCTTAATTTTTATATATTATGATATAATTAAAAGTGATCGTTCATATTAAAAATTATTTATTTTTTGAGGAGATAGTACATGAAAAAAATATATGAAAATAATATCATTAAGAGAATAATACCCTCTTTTATATTAGGTTTAATGTCATTATTTACAATATTATCTTTATTTGTTATTAAAAGTAAAAATAATTCATTATTTTTAAATCTATTATCAAGTGATTCCATAAATGTAGGTAATATTATTTTGGTTGTAGTTCTTGCATTAGAAGGAATTGGTCTTATAGTAGGAACAGTGCTTGCTATAATTAAGTCGAAATATTATTTTCCTTTCTTT
>JALEQD010000099.1 GCA_022768655.1 Anaeroplasma sp. | reverse complement strand
ATCTTGCATAAATAATTAATAATGTCCTCGTCATCTTCATAATTTTTGATTACATTAACATCAACCATATTTGGTCTAAATAATTTTTCATTAAATGTTTGAGCAAGCTTGTCATCATCAAACTTATCTGAATTCATAAATGAATCAACAACATCAGTTATTGCAGATTTCATTAATTTTTTCAATAGAACATCTAAATTTTCTGCCTTAATAACTTCTTGACGTTCTTGATAGAATGTTTCTCTTTGTCTTCTAATTACATCATCATACTTTAAAATATTTTTACGAGAATCGAAGTTAATTCCCTCAATTTTTGTTTGTGCCATTGTAACTAGCTTAGTTAATGTTTTGTTTTCAAGTGGCTTAGAATCATCCTCATCTGACATCCAACGAATACACATCGCAAGTCTATTTTTAAATGAATCTCCACCGAATCTTTGAATTAAATCATCTTCACAAGAGATAAAGAATCTAGAATAACCTGGATCTCCTTGACGACCAGCACGTCCACGTAGCTGATTATCAATACGACGAGATTCAAAACGTTCAGTACCTAAAACTGCTAAACCTCCTAATTCCTTAACACCAGGAGCAAGCTTAATATCTGTACCACGTCCTGCCATATTTGTTGATAATGTAATTGCACCAATCTCACCAGCTTTAGCTACAATCTCTGCCTCACGCTCATGATTTTTAGCATTTAAAACCTCATGTGGTAAATTCTCTTTAACAAGCATTCTATGAACAAGCTCTGATGTTTCAACATTTGCAGTACCAATTAGGATAGGTTGTCCCTTAGAATGACGTTCTTTAATCTCTTCTATCATTGCCTTAAACTTAAATTCAGGAGTTAAGAACAAATAATCAGGCATATCCTGACGGATAACTGGTTTATTTGTTGGAACCTCAACAACATACATATTATAAATATTTCTGAATTCTTCCTCTTCTGTTTTGGCAGTACCTGTCATACCAGAAAGCTTTTTATACATTCTAAAGAAATTTTGATATGTAATTGTTGCGACAGTGATGGTTTCTTTTTTAATTTCAACGCCTTCTTTAGCCTCTATTGCTTGATGCAAGCCCTCTGAGAATTGTCTTCCCTTTAATATACGTCCAGTAGATGCATCAACAATTAATACTTCACCATCTTGAACAACATATTCTTTTCCATCAGAGAAAATATAAACTGCCTTTAATGCATTATTAATTCTATGAACTAATAATACATGCTCAACATCATATAAATTCTTTACTCTAAAGAATTTTTCTGCCTTTTCAACACCGCTTGGATTTAATGATATTGTACGAGACTCAATATCAATATTATAACCATCAGTAGTTAGCATCTTAACAAATGTATCAGCCTTTTCATATAGACCATTATCATCCTTTGTTGGGCCTGAAATAATTAATGGTGTTCTCGCATCATCAATTAAAATTGAGTCGACCTCATCGATAATTGCATAATTCAATCCCTTTACCTGAGTAATTTCATTAATATTAGGTACCATATTATCTCTTAGATAATCAAAGCCCAACTCTGAGTTTGTTGAATACATAATGTCACAAGAATATGCATCTCTTTTTTGCTGACGATCTAATTCTCTTAGATTTAGACCAACAGATAATCCTAAAAATTTATAAATTTCACCGATTTCTCCATTAGCTTCACGACCAGCAAGGTATTCGTTAACTGTAACAATATGAACTCCATTTCCAGATAACGCATTTAAATATGCAGGAAATACAGCTGTTAATGTTTTACCTTCACCAGTTTTCATTTCACTGATATTTCCACCGTGAATTGCACATGCACCTATTAATTGTACATGATATGCCTTCATTCCAGTAACACGATATGCTGCCTCTCTTGCTACAGCATATGCTTCTACTAAAATATCATTTAATGTTTTTCCATTTTTCAATAATTCCTTTAAATAAGGAGTTTTAGCCTTCAATTCATCATCAGAAAGCTTTTGCATTTGTTCATCTAAAGCTTCAATTTTATATGCAAGCTTTTCACAACGCTTCATTTCCTTATAACCAGAATCGAATAATTTTTTTAATCCCATAATATATCACCATTCTTAAAAACTTAATCTATTTTATCATACAATAAAAGTACGCTTTTTTCAATAAGTATAAAGAGAAAATGAGGCATTTAGCCTCATTTAACATATAAATATTAAATTTTATTTTGCTTTTGTTTCGATTATCGCATAATCACCATCATCTCTTAAATAAATAACGTTTGTCTTTCTAGTTGATTTATCTAAGTAAATGAAGAAATCATGACCTAATGCTTCCATTTGATCTATTGCTTCTTCAGCAGTCATAGGCTCAAGATCTACATCCTTAGAACGAACAATTCTTTCATCCTTCTTATCCTCAAGTGGTACAGAACGAATTCCTTGCTTTCCTAATTTATCCTTTACCTTATCATTATAGCGACGCACCTGTTTTACTAGTTTATCGATTGCGCCATCGATTGCTGCATAAATGTCAGCTTCCATTACTTCAGCACGAAGTATGATATTTTTAGATGGAATTGTAACTTCAACCTTGTGATATGCTTTATAAACCTTGCATACAACTCTTGCTGATACTGTATCATAATCCGATAAAATACCCTCAAGCTTTCCTAGTTTTTTAATAGCATAGTCCTTGTTTGAATCTGATGGTGTAAAACCATTCTTTCCTACAATTTCTACCTTCATATATATCACTCCTTTTCTTTACATTTATTATAGCATTTTTATAAAGCGTTTTCAATACTTTTAAGCATCTTAAATCTTATATACATTTTGTGCTTGAAGACCCTTTTCGCCAACAACTAAATCAAATTCAACTAGCTGTCCTTCATTTAAGGTTTTAAAGCCATCATCAAGAATAGAACTATAATGAACGAATATATCATCATAGTTTTCTTTTACAATAAAACCATATCCTTTCTCATTATTAAACCATTTTACTTTTCCTACTAACATAATTTTTTCCTCCTTGATTTTCACCTATATAATACACCCTAAATTTTATTATATTCAAGGAAAACAAGTCCAAAAAGTTCGACTACTTTTTTATCAAAAATGTTATGATAATGAGATTTTTGTTGAATAATTTAGATAACATATATAACAGCTCAATATTCTCATCACTTAAGCTTATTGAATCAAAAAATAATGTTTCATATCCATCCATGTCAATATATGTTTTAGCAATTTTACTATATTCAACAATAAAAGAATTATAGTTTATTTTATAATTTGTATTAAACATAGAAATTATCTTACATTCATATTCATCTAAAAATACATTAGTGACTTGTAAATTAATTGGATATTTTTTATAACAATAATCACATACATACTCTTTTTTTGTATTAAATAAATCAAGAAAATTTCTCTTTAAATAAAAATAAGAACCACAAATATTACAATGCATAAAAAAATACCTCCATATAAATAATAGAGATATTTTTATAATTATTTTAAAATTATTTTAATAATTTTTTTAATTCTTCTACTTTATCAAGCTTTTCCCAAGGTAAATCTAGGTCATTTCTACCAAAATGTCCATATGCAGCAGTTTGCTTATAGATTGGACGCTTAAGATTTAATGTATCAATAATTCCTTTTGGTGTTAAATCAAATAATTCTAACACCTTGTTACTAATAATTTCTTCAGATATTTTTGCAGTATTAAATGTATCAACTAAGACAGATGTAGGCTGTGCAACACCTATTGCATATGATAATTGGATTTGGCATTTTGAGCATAAGCCTGCCGCAACAATATTTTTAGCAATATAACGTGCCATATATGATGCAGAACGGTCTACCTTAGATGGGTCTTTACCTGAAAATGCACCACCACCATGACAAGCTGCTCCTCCATAGGTATCAACAATGATTTTTCTTCCTGTTAAACCGCTGTCACCCTGAGGTCCACCAACAACAAATCTTCCTGTTGGATTATATAAGAATTTAGTGTCATTATCAATTAAATTTGCTGGTACAACCTCATCAACTACATATTTTTGAATATCAGCAGCTAATTTATCCATTGTCACATCAGGAGAATGCTGTGATGAAATTAAAATTGTATCAATTCTTTTAATTTTATTATTATCATCATATTCAACTGTAACCTGAGTCTTTCCATCTGGTCTTAAATAGCTTAATGTACCATTTTTTCTTACTTCAGTTAGTTTTTTAGCAAGCTTATGAGCTAAGGTAATAGCCATTGGCATATATTCTGAAGTTTCATCACAAGCATATCCAAACATAATTCCTTGGTCACCAGCACCCTGCTCATGATCATTTTTCTCATCAACACCCATCGCAATATCAGGTGATTGAGGATCTATAGCACACATAACCGCAAGATTATCAGCATCAAAGCCAAATTTGCCACGTACATATCCAATTTCTTTTACAGTTTGTCTTACAATTTTTTGAACATCAACATAATGGTTTGTTGTTATTTCTCCGAAAACCATAACCATTCCTGTTGTACATATTGTTTCGCATGCAACACGTCCATTTGGATCATTTGCTAAAATATCATCTAATATAGCATCACTAATTTGATCAGCAATCTTGTCTGGATGTCCCTCAGTAACAGATTCTGATGTAAAAAATCTTCTCATTACATTCTCTCCTTTAAAGCCTTTGATAATTGATCTGCACAGCTAGTATTACGCATTCCGCAGGTATTACCCTCTAAAATTTTAACTACCTTTTCTGCAGGCATTCCTTCAACTAATTTTCCGATAGCCTTTAAATTACCATTACAGCCACCTAAAAAGCTAACATCGTGTACTAAACCATTTTCATCAATTGAAAAATTTATTTTTTTTGAACAAACTCCATTTGTTATATATTCGTAATTCATATATACCTCCTACATTTCATTATATATTTCTTCAAAATCATTACTAAATCTAACAAATCTATCAAAAATCACTGGATCAAAATAAATCTTAAAGTGATTTTCTAAATAATTCATAGTAAGCTTATGTGGATAAGCCTTTTTATAAGATTTTACACTTCTCATCGAAACATAAATATCACAAATTAATATTATTTGTGATTCCATATTACTTTGAATATCTCTCATCTTAGAAACAAAATTATCATCAGCAGATTCCTCAAATGTCGCACGAATTATATCCTCTGCCTTTCTTTGAAGCTGTAATCTTGAAATAAGTGTTGAGCCAAGCTCAGTCTGCTTACTCAAGGCTTCAAATCTTTCTTCCTCATTATCATATTGATTAGAATTAAAATCAACCCTATTTTCAATATGAACCTTAGTATAATTATAAATTCTATCACATACCTCAGGCTGAAGTCCCATTAGGCTTGCAAGCTTTTTAGCCATTATAGCTAAAACCTCTATATTATTTTTTTCTTCCTCTGATAATTCATGCGTATCTAAGCTTACTTCAAATATTTTTGTGACTACATTTGTAAAATCCTCTTGAACCTTTCTTCTTTTTGAAAGTTCTTTTTTTCTTTCATCCTGCATGTAATTTACCATCGTTACATTGATATATAAAACCAGCATAAATAAAATAAGTAAAATAGTTCTTATTAAAATATCTTTAAATACCGAGGATGTAAAAAATGTATTAATAAACGCAAAAATATCTTTAGCAGTATCATCAAAAAGCATTGGATAAGTTATTGTGAAATGTAAAATTGTAACTAATACAACAACACAATAGCATACATTTTTTAGCATTTTCTTATCCTGATAAAATGCACAAATTGCAAGTGAATAATATATTAATATATATCCACATTCCTTTAGGTAATCTTGATCTCCAACTTTAAGCTTTATATAGATTACAATAGAAAGCAAAAACATATAAAAGCATGAAACATACATCGCAATGTTTTGAGAAAGCTTATCATTAGGACCTTTAACTATTAGCTTCTTTAAAAAAGAGTTAACTAAAAAAGTTACAGGAAACAATAAAACAGTTATCAACCAATTTGATTTTGTTTCATCACCAATAGAAATTAAAGCAAAAATCAACGTTAATATCAGGTTGGATACGAAAATAATATTCTTTATTACAACATTTTTTCTATATAAAACCTGATTATCATTTGTAATATCAATACCACTTTCAAAACCAAAATGTGTGTTAAAGAAGGTATTTGTCCTAAGCTTCGATTTAATTTTATTTTTTAACCCTGAAAATGACAAGGACTATCGCCTCCTTTTTTATAGTATAGCAAAAATTCTACTTTAAAACATCATTTAAAGTAAATATTTTTTGTCCATTACTAAAATCATGTCCTGACATTATTTTTTTACCTGGATATAATACCTCCAAAAGCTCAATTGCTGTATCAAGAGTTTTAATTATTATTCTTTTTTTAACACATAATACTGTACCAGGAGCTTCATTTCCAAAATATTGATATTCACAGGCCTTAAACACCTTTAATTTAATATCATTAACCTTTAAATAAGCACCTGGCTCATAGGATAATCCCCTAATCTTATTGATTATTTGGCTTGTTGGCTTACATAAATCAATCATTTCCTCTTCTGGCAATATATTAGGAGAGTAGGTCATTTGACTTTCGTCCTGAATAACTCCTTTGTTTTTTCCGCTATATATGTCTTCAATTGAATCCATTAATAAATCCTTACCAATTATAGATAATTTATTAAATAGGATAGTATTATTATCTGATTTTTCGATAACATATTCTTTTTGTGAAAAAACTCTACCAGCATCAAGTCTTTTAGTCATTTCCATTATAGAAACACCAGTAACCTTATCACCATTCATCAAGCATCTTTGAATTGGTGCACCACCACGATGCTTTGGAAGTAAAGATGCATGAACATTTATTGCACATTTGAATAATTTTAAAATCTTAGTTGGAATATACTGTCCATATGCAGCAGTAACCATAACATCAGCATCTATTTTACTAATTTCTTCATAACAATCACTTATTTTTTCAGGCTGAAATAGATTAATATTTAATTCCTTTGCTTTTTTTGCAACAGGCGTATCTAACAATACACCCTTTTTCTTTACTCTATTTGGTTGACTAACCGCAAGTAAAACCTCATATTTATCATTTAAGGCCTCTAATATTGGAACTGCGAAATCTGGTGTTCCCAAAAATATAATTTTCAATTTAATCACATCCTTTTTATTGAAATACTTATATTTTTATTATTTTGATATAAAGGATATATATACTTTATTTTTTCAATTATACTATCTTCAACTGCTTGAATTTGTATAGTAAAGGTATACATATCTCTTTTTTTGAAAATCAATGCCTCGGCAGGACCTAAAATAGTAGATTTATTTGATACCATCCTTAAGGTATCAACAATATGCTTTGCTTCATCATAGGCCTTTGATGCATCATTTGATATTACAGACATTTCTATAACATCAGAAAATGGTGGTAGCATCATCGATTTTCTATTTAATATTTCTTGATTATAAAAGCTATCATAATCATGATTTTTAGCTGATTCAATTACATAATGCTTAGGATTATATGTTTGAATTATTACTCTACCCTCTTTATTTTTTCTACCTGCTCTACCAGATACCTGCTCAATTAAATTATAGGCTATAGAGGTAGAATCATATGATGGAAAATTTAGTGCTAAATCAGCATTAACAACACCAACAAGTGTTACATTTTCAAAATCCAAGCCCTTCGCTATCATTTGTGTACCAATTAAAATATCAGCCTCATGATTTTTAAATTTATTAAATGCTTCCTCATAATCATTTATACCATTAATAGAATCACTATCTAATCTTATTATTTTTGCCTCTGGTATTATTCTTTGTGCTTCTTCTTCTAATTTTTCAGTTCCACTACCAACAAATCTAATTTTATCAGAACCACATTTTTTACATTTATATACATTTGGCATTGAAAAACCACAATAATGGCATTTCAATAGCTGTGTTCTTGCATGATATGTTAATGAAATATCACAATGTGGACACTTTACTGTCTCACCACAGCTACGACACATAACAAATGAAGAAAAGCCTCTTCGATTTAAAAATAAAATTGATTGCTCATGATTTTTATAATTTTTTAATAATTCTTCTTTAAGTAAAGATGAATACACACTTTTATTACCAGATATCAATTCTTCCTTCATGTCAACAACAATACTTTTAGGCATTTTTTTATTATTAGCTCTTACAGGGATGGAAAATAATTCATATTCTCCATTTGTTGCCTTGTAATAATCTACAATATCTGGTGTTGCACTACCTAAAAGTAATGGACAATTATGAGTTTTTGATCTAAGCTTAGCTATTTCAATTGCATTATATTTTGGATTATTATCCTGAATATATGACCTTTCATGACATTCATCTATAATTATAATTCCTAAATCATCTAATTGTGCAAATATAGCAGATCTAGCTCCAACTACTATTTTTATTTCCTTATTCAGTATTTTTTTCCATTCGTTGTATTGTTCACTAATTGTTAAGCTTGAATGTAGTATAGCAATTTTTGAACCAAATCTTTTTTTAAATAATGCTGTAATTTGTGGAGTTAATGAAATTTCAGGGACTAATAATAAGGCTGTCTTACCATTAATTAATGCTTTTTCAATAAGTCGCATATACACCTCTGTTTTTCCACTTCCAGTTACTCCATGAAGTAAATATGTTTTTGATTTATCAAAAATAATATTATCTAAGACATTTTGCTGATATTTATTTAAATTTATTTTTTCATTTTTTATATCATATATAACATCATTAGAATAATTAGCTTTTCTTTCTTTTTCGATTTTTATAATTTTATTTTTTTCTAATGTCATAATAACATTTTTTGAAAAGCCACAATCATTAACTAATATATCAAGCTCTATTTTTTCATTTATTTCACATAAATAATTTAAAAGTTCCTTTCCCTTTTTACTTGAAGGTATTATTGAATCATCTAAAACACTTACATATAATGCTTCATTGTCATCACTTCTTTTAGTTATTACTATATCAAGCTTAAGATTATTATTTTTTATTTCATCATAAATTAAAGGCATTTTTTCCTTTGGAATACTATCAAGATTAATTTCCTTACGAGAAAAAATCTTATGTAATTCTAAAGGTAAATTATCCTTATTTATAACTCTACATATTCTTTTATATTTTGCCTTTAAGCCAGTAGGTATCATTGCCTTTAATACTGTAGCATAATACGAAAAATTATTTTCTGCAATATATTTGGCAATATTGATCATTTCCCTAGATAAAACAGGATAAACATCTACTAAATCTATAATTTCTCTTAATTTATTAGTGTATTCTGTATTATCAGTAATATCAACTATATATCCAACTCTAGTTAATTTACCAAATGGAACCTTAACCCTAAAACCAATATCAATGATTTTATCAAGCTCTGAAGGAATCAAATAATCAAAGGTTCTATTAACTTGTTTATTTAAAATATCTATTATTACCTTTGCAATCATAGCTCCTCCAAAAAAATAATGCCATCATTAGATGGCACACTTCTTTATTTTTATGCCATCAATCAAGTATTAGCACCTTGCGAATAATGCAGGTTGCTGAAGAGTCATTGAGCTTGTCTCTCGTCTTCTCTTTATGACAAATAAATTATACAATTTTTGATATAAAAAAACAATATTAATTATCTAGATAATTGAAATATTTTCAGAAATTCTATTATCGATTAAACCATATGCACCACATGGTCTTGCAACTAGCTTTAAAATTATAAATTGAATAATACTTTGAGGTATTAAATATACTAAATTTTTTGGAAGTGAAATAAAAATTAAATATGTTTTAAAGCCATCAAAGCTTAAATCATATATTATTGCCCACCAAATAGAACCTAATA
>JALEQD010000202.1 GCA_022768655.1 Anaeroplasma sp. | reverse complement strand
AAGCTGCTCGAAAAGCAGAAGGAGGGCAAGAAGCGCATGAGAGCGTTCGGTACCGTTGAAGTGCCGCAGGAGGCTTTCATGGCTGTGCTGAAGCTTGACGATGAATAAACCGCGCGGGCTGTATATCCACGTCCCGTTCTGCCTGACGAAATGCCCCTACTGCGACTTCTATTCCGTGCCGTTTTCGCAGAAAGCCGCGCGGGAATACGCCGACGCGGTGATAAGGAACCTCGAACGTTACGACGAGCCGTTCGGGTCGGTATATTTCGGCGGCGGCACGCCGATACTGCTTGCTCCTTATTTAAAGGAAATAACGGAGCACGTCCGCATTGAAAGCGGCGCGGAAATAACCGTCGAGGCGAACCCGTGTATGTGCGTCCCGAAAACGCTTGAGGAACTCCGCGCGGCGGGCGTGAACAGGCTGTCGATAGGGGTGCAGTCGCTGAACGACGGGGAGCTTTCCGCTCTCGGCAGGCGGCATACCGCAGCGCAGGCGGAGCAGGCTGTCCTTGCGGCGAAGTCGGCGGGCTTTGACAACATCTCCGCCGACCTCATGCTCGCCACCCCGAAGCAGACCGAGAAGAGCCTGAGCGAAACGATAGACAGGCTTGTGTCGCTCCCGATTGCCCACGTTTCTGCTTATCTCCTAAAAATCGAGCCGAATACTCCTTTCGGGAAAAATCCCCCGGAGTTATCTCTTGACGAGGACGAAACCGCCGAGCTTTACCTTTCGGCGGTGAGCGGACTTGCGGCGGCGGGCTTTATGCAGTATGAGATCAGCAATTTTGCGAAAAACGGCTTTGAGAGCCGCCACAACCTCAAATACTGGCGTCGGGAGGAGTACCTCGGGATAGGTCCGGCGGCGCACTCGTTCTATAACGGAAAGCGCTTTGCCGTCCCGCGCGATATCCGTAAATTCATCGGCAGCCCCGTGCAGGACGAGGCAGTAACGGACGGCGCGCCCGATGAAACGGAGGAGCGGATAATGCTTGGGCTGCGGCTTACCGAGGGGATACCCGAGGAGCTCTGGAAACCGCATGAAAAGCGGCTGCGCTTTATCCCGCGGGAATATTACACCATAAAAAACGGCAGGCTTTCTCTTACGCCGAGGGGATTCCTGCTGTCGA
>JALEQD010000061.1 GCA_022768655.1 Anaeroplasma sp. | reverse complement strand
ATTTATATACTTTGTATATAAGTTGAGAAAATTCATTGACATATGCACAATAATTACTGATTTTTCGATATTTTTTCTCAAATATAGATAAAAAGAAAAGAGCCTTACTCACAAATAAATTAATTGAAGTGGTACCAGTTTAGTAGACAAAAAGAAAAAAATACCTACTAATCTATATTTATAAGAAATAATGCAAAAATTATATCCAAAAAAACATCCAAGAAGGAGAGATTTATTTACATTAATGAATGTTCCTTTTAGAATGGCATGATTTTGGTGTTTTTTGACATGAATTAAAAAATGGGGAAACACAAATCATTTTGTTTTATATATTGTGTTATTGTCGAATAAATGATACAATAATTTCTGATAAAAAGGAGAAAAAGAACAATGAAAAAAAGAAAGATTTTTGTATTGTTTGTTCTGTTTTTGAGCTTGCTTGCTACAAGCTGTAGTGGTCCTACTTATGAATCTACATCATCAACTGAAACACATATTGTTACCGATTTTAAGGATAGAAAGGTGACGTTAAAGAAGGATATTAAGAGAGTATGTATAACTTTTAATATTGAAGAATATTTAGCTATAGCTGGATCAAGTGCTATGGATAAGATTGTTGGCTGGAGTCATTCTTATTGGGTTGGAAGAAGAGAGGATGCTTTATCAGTATATACAAAAGCTTTTCCACAGCTAATGGATAAGGAAGATATTGGTTATGGCGGTAATTCTACATTAAATTTTGAGAAGATGATTGATTTGAATCCTGATGTAATTTTAATGAGCGCTTCAGTTGATTATTCAAGTGCTTCAGAAAAGCTTCCGCTATTTGATGCTGCGAGCATTCCTGTTGTTTTCTTTGATTATCATGTTGATACTAAGGAAAGTAATAGAAAATCAAATATGATTATTGGTTCTGTAATGCAAGAAGAACAAAGGGCTCTTTCTATATCAGATTTTTATGATAGTAAGGTAGACTATATAATTAATACTATTGATAATGCTGTTGATTTGAAAAAACCTAATGTATATATGGAATTTTCTAAAGGAAAAGACGTATATGGTAACACTTGGAGTAAAAAAATGTGGGGCTCATTAATTGGTAAGTGCGGCGGAAACAATATTGCTTATAATTTAAGTGATGCAAATAGTGTTGATATGGCGAAGGAAGCAATTATTGCAAATAATCCTGATGTTATCATTTTAACAGGTGCATTACAGACTGGATTAAATGGGAATGTTGTTTTAGGTTACAATCAGGATATAGTTAAAGCAAAAGAAATGCTTTCTACATATTTATCTCGTACGGAATGGGCAGATATTCCTGCTGTTAAGAATCAAAATATGTATGCTTTATATCATGATTTTTCAAGACATGTTTTTGATTTTGTAGGTGTTGAATATTTAGCTAAATGTATTCATCCTGAATTGTTTAGGGATTTAAATCCTGAAAATGATTTAAAGGAATTCTTTGCTAAATATATGCCTGTAGAAGCAAAAGGTGCTTTTATGGTTGGTTTAAAATAAAATGGTAGATAAGTTAAAAAGGAAAAACCTAAAAAAAATAATAATTATTATATCTGTGATTATACTGATTTTAATGTTTGCTATAATAGATACATTTACAGGATACGCAAACATTAGTTTTAAAGAGGTTCTATTAGCAATATTTAATCCAAAAAGCTTACCTAATTCAACAATTATTATTGTTAGAAAGCTAAGACTTCCAATCGCTATAATGGCTATATTAGTAGGTATGTCATTAGGCTCTAGTGGTGCATTAATGCAAACTATATTGCATAATCCGCTCGCTTCACCATACACATTAGGTATTGGCGCAGGCGCATCCTTTGGCGCATCACTTGGAATTTTATTTGGCTTTAATGATTTTGGTATAGCCGTATTAGCTTTTGTTTTTGCTATGCTGATTTCTTCAATTATTTATTTAATTGGAAGATTTACAAATATGACTACTAATAAGATGACTCTTATCGGAATAGCTCTATTGTTTTTATTTCAAGCACTTCAGTCATTTTTACAATATATGGCATCGGAGGATCAAAATCAACAAATTGTATTTTGGACCTTTGGTAGCTTGCAAAAAGCAGATAATGTTAAGGTATTAATTTTATTAGTGGCATTTGCTGTTATATTTCCACTTATGATTATTAATTCATGGAAATATAATGCTTTATTAATGGGTGACGAAAAAGCAGAAAGCTTAGGTATAGATAGTAATAGGTTAAAAATTATTACATTCTTATATATTTCGATACTTGCTTCACTATCAGTTTGCTTTACAGGACCAATTGGCTTCATTGGTATAGCAGGGCCACATATGGCAAGAAGTATTGTTGGTGATGATCATAGATTTTATTTGCCATTATCAGCTTTATTAGGAGCACTTATATTATCTCTTGCCGATATTTTGTCTAAGCTGGTTATGAAGGGAACTATTTTCCCAATAGGAATTATTACCTCCCTTATTGGTGTTCCATTTTTTGTGGCGATTATATTTAGAGGTAAAAAACAATGAGTATTACCTTAAATAACGTTTCATATAGATATAAAAAAAATATAAGTGATACAATCAAAGATATTTCCTTTAATGTAGAAAATGGAGAAATATTAACAATATTAGGTCCAAATGGTTCTGGTAAGTCTACAACAATTAAGTGTATAATTGGTGCGCTAAAGTATAGCGGGAATATATTTATTAATGTTGAAAATATAGATAAGCTATCGCGCAAGGAACGTAGTAAAAGAATTTGTTACCTACCTCAAGACACTAAAGAGTTATGTGACCTTAGTGTATTTGATGTTGTTCTTATGGGTAAGTTAGATTCATTTAGAATAGCTCCATCACAAGAGATTATTAATGATGTAGAAAGAATCATTAATGAATTTCATTTATCGAAGCTTGTAAATAAAAAATATTCAGAATTATCAGGCGGAGAAAGGAGAATAGTTAACATTGCTCAAGTGCTAGCACGTGGTGGCGATGTTTTGATTCTTGATGAGCCAACTGCAAATTTAGATATTGCTAATGAGCTTGAGGTTTTAGAATTAATTTATTCATATACAAAGAAAAAGAAGATAGCAACAATAATGGTATTACATGCTATTAATATGGCATCTAGATTCTCCGATTCTATTGTTGTTATTAAGGATAGTAAGGTATTAAAATATGGTACTCCTGATTCAGTTATTGGTAAACAAACAATATTAGAAGCCTATGATGTTGTTGTTGATGAGTATATATCAAGTGATGGAGTAAAGAATATTCACTTAATAGAATCTAAGAAGAAAAAAGAGTATGATTTCTAATGGAAGATAGAATTAATAAATATTGGTCAAATAGATCTAAGGAGTTTTCGTATGCAAGACGTCTAGACTTGACTACTGATGTTCATGATAAATGGATTACTATAATAAAAAAGCATTTACCTGAAAAGAAGGATTTAAGAGCATTAGATTTAGGTACTGGCGCAGGCTTCTTTGCGTTTATTTTGGCCGAACTAGGCTGTGATAAAATAGTTGGTATCGATTATAGTGATGATATGATAAATGAAGCTAAAAAAAATGCTAATGATTTGGGATATTCAAAAATTGAATTTTATCAAATGGATGCTCAAAAGTTAACATTTGCTGATAACAGCTTTGATTTTATTATAACTAGAAATGTTACTTGGACTTTACCTAGACCAGCTGATGCTTATAAGGAAATGGTTAGAGTTTTAGATACGGGTGGAGTTTTGATTAATTTTGATGCCAATTATGGTGCAAAGTTTAAGAAAATGGATGAAGAAGATATTCATGCTTCATATGAAGCTCAAAAGAATTATAAATATAATTATATTCCTCAAACAGAAGAACAAATTAGAGAAAGAAACGCTATCGCAACATCTTTATCAATTTGTGAAGAAAATAGACCTAGCTGGGATGTTGATGTGTTGATTGGAAATAGAGTTTCAGAGGTATATGTGGATATATCTTCAAACAATAATGGTTTGGATGGCCGGCTGTCTGATAATTCCTATGGAATGTTTATGGTTAAAGCTGTAAAATAACAGAATTGTTATTAATTACTTAGAAAATTTTGTGTTTCCCCAAAATTAAATAAGGCCAAAATTTTAAAAAAACAAATCCGGATTTTAGTGGTTTATAAGGAAAAAACACCTTAAAAATGGTGCAATATAAGTGTGAGCAAATACATACATTTCGAGGTGCTTTTCTATGAATAATTAGACTGCTTTAAATAATAAATTACTAGATGAAATATCAAATTTTACTTCAAAATTATCAAAAGGTTTTGGTAAGGTTGATACACATTTCTTATGTGATGTTATAAATGGTATTGTTTTAAACAATAGTATCATACTATCTGATATAGCTAGATCAACAGGTATGGATAATATTAAAAAGGGTGTAG
>JALEQD010000038.1 GCA_022768655.1 Anaeroplasma sp. | reverse complement strand
AGGCAGGTTACCTACGTGTTACTCACCCGTTCGCCATGGTATTGCTACCATTCGACTTGCATGTATTAGGCACGCCGCCAGCGTTAATCCTGAGCCAGGATCAAACTCTCCAAAAAATTTATCTTTTGTTTTGTTTTTTTTTCTTTCCTTTTGCTCTTCTTTTTTAGAATTGCGTTGTTGTTCGCTTCTTCTTTTTTTATTTCGTCATATACAGTTTTCAAAGACCTAAATTGGTTTACACAAAGCACTTTAGTGCGTGTGCTTTTTAATAATACCATTATTGAAGATGATTGTCAATATAAATTTTATCTTTTTTTGTTAAAAATTCATCGCTTGAATGCTTTTGAAAATATAAATATTTTCTATATAACTATTGTCTTTTCTTAGCCAAACAGTAACATACACCTTTTGGAGCTATTATCTTATTATTTTGATTAAATTTATTATAATTTGAAAAATACTTCTTTGTCATACCTTAAAATAAAAATAACCTCCTATTTGTAATTTAAAATAAGCAAATAGGAGGTTTTATATTTATATTTTGTTATTATTCTTGTGAAGCCTTAACCATTTCTGTATAAGCCATAATTAATGGACCAACACCTTTAGCATCATTTTCAACAACTGGTTCAGAAATATAATATTCATAAGTACCATCACGTCTTAAATTATTTTCAGGTCCTAAGCCAGCAACTAAGCATATGCCACCTAAATTTAAATCGCCATCTTCTTTTAAAGATAAATACTTATTACATATTCCATTAAAAATATCTTTTCCAAGAGGTAAATATCTTTCAGGTAAAACACCTAATCTTACACCTTTTAAAATCGCATATGAAATCATAGCTGAGCCTGATGTTTCTAAATAATTTCCTTCTCTATTTGGGAAGTTAGGTACCTGCCAAAACATCTTACTATCTTGATCCTGATATAATAGCACGCCATCAATTATTTCCTTAAAAATGACCTTTATTGTATTGTATTCATCATACATTTGTTCATCCATATAATCTAATACATCAATCAAGCCAACTGTAAACCAACCAATTGATCTTAACCAGAAATTCTTTGATAGACCAGTTTCTTTATCAGCCCAGAACATTTGTCTTGAGCTATCATAGCCATGATAATAAAGCTTTGCCTTTTCATCAAACATCAAGCTTCTAACATTTTTAAATTGATTAATAATATCAGAATAATCCTTTTTATTTCTCAATGTTTGATATCTAGTGTAAAATGGCTGTATCATATATAGACCATCTAACCAAACTTGATTTGGGTAAATTTTCTTGTGCCAAAAATTACCTTCCTTTGTACGAGGATGAGTCTTTATTTGTGAATAAGCTAGCTCAATAGCCTTACTATATTTTTCATTCTTTGTCATTTCGTATAAATCAAATAATATTCTTGATTCACACACATCATCTGTTGAATATTTATTTGGATCATATCCTCTAATAGTTCCATCCTCAAAAACATAATAATCTACAAATTTTTTAACAAAATTAATATATTTTTCATCATTTGTAGTTTTATATAATTCAATTAATGAAGTCATCATACAACCATCTATATAATTCCACACTGGTTTTTTGCCAGAATGAATTGCTTCAATATTCCATAATGGTAAGTCTGGTTTAGATGTCATTAGCTTATCAATGTATTTGTCTATTATGTCAAACATAAAAGTACCTCCAAATAAATAATAACAATTTTATTATAATCATAAATACATTTTTTTACAAGGCATTATTTAACACAAACTTAAGTTTTGACATTTCTTTAATTAATAAAATACTTTAAAATCATTTTTTATACTATTTTGCACTATCAGGAATGTATTGAGCTCCTAATGTGTTAGCTTGAGCATATAAATATAAATGATTCTTTGCTGAATTTTGAGATAATACATCAGCAAATGTATAATCACCAGTACATAGCTTATAAGTACCACATACTAAATCATCATTAACAGTCTTTAATGGTGTAATAACATATTTAACCCAACCAGTAGCTGTTTCAGCACACTTATCTGAAGCCCAAAATAGGGTATTTGCTTCATAAGTTTCCATTTGAGCAGTTGTCATACCCCTCCACCAACCAGCATTTGGAACTGTTGAAGCATAGCTATACTTTGTAGAACCATCAGCATTAGTACCATACATATCAAATAAACCTTGAGTTACTGTATTAGTGTTGATAGCAGTTTGTAAATAATTATAACCTACTTGAGCATAAACGTTTGTAGCTTGTTGGTTAACTGATGCTGAACGAACATGTCCAATACCATTTGTAGAACCAATATATCTTCTCATGAATGACCAGAAGTCAGTTTCAGCTGAAGCGATCATAGCCTTAGTCATATCAGAGAATACTGGTGTTTCTTTACCCATAACGTTTTCAATCTTGCCCCAATAAGCTTCAGGACCGAAATCTTGGATACGTGAACCTTCTTCACTAAACATATAATCCATTAGTCTTACAGCACTTTCAATATTATCAGAAGTTGTTGGAATACACCAAGAAGTACTCTTTAATCCACGGTTAGAAACAGAAACTCTTGTTAATGTCTTACCAGTGAAGTCAGTTAATGCTTGAGTATCACCCTTCCAAGAAGTTTCAGTTGCCCAATAAGCAAATGGAGGGATAATAGGACGAACACCTTGAACTGATACAGCATTTACAGAACCGATACCATCAACTCTATCGTTTGAAGCACCAGTTGAAGCTGAATAATCGTAAAGCATTAAAGCATACCCCTTATCATCAGCCTTCTTACCACCGAAGTATCTATCTAGGTAAGCAGTTCCTCCTTCTTTACTCTTATAATAGAAGTTAGTTAAAATTAAGCCTTCATCATACATTGCAGAAATGTATTTTAATGCATCATATGTATCTTGAGAAGTATATGCATCATGTAATTTTCCATCAGGACCGAAATATAATGCATCCTTTTCAGCATCTAGACCATTAACACCCCAAGCCATCATGAAGTCAGCCATGTTATCAACACGGTTGTTTGCAACACCACGTGGAACTAGTCCTTCAACTTCTTTGCTTTCATCACCAGTAATTAAACCTGGGTTAGCCTTAACAACACGCATTAAAGCAATTAAATCATCTGTGTTATATGCTGCTTGTTGACCAATGAAAATATCAGAAAGGTTAGCATATAACTGCTTGTTATTATTTTGGTATGCTTCCTTTAGGTAAGCAACAAATTGATCAGCTAATTCCTTACCTGTACAACCTGATGCACGATTTAATAATTCATTTTGTTGTTTAATAATATTTGTTGTCTTCTTAACAGTAATTTCAACAGTTCCTGAACCATCAGCCTTAGTTACAGTTAACTTTTGATCAGCAGGATAATTGAAATCTGCATTAATATATGGAGTATATGCACCAGTTTGTAATACATTAGCATCTGGAGTAGTACCACCATTTTTCTTTGTAGTATCATATGTTGGAGTACCATCTAATAATTTTGTAACTAATTGAGTATTCATAATGAACATTCTTTCAGTTTCTTGGTAACCATC
>JALEQD010000164.1 GCA_022768655.1 Anaeroplasma sp. | reverse complement strand
CTGGATGTGGATATGCCGGAGATTATGACAATGTCGGAATTTTTAGAACGATATTAGGGATATGAGAGAAGAAAGAAATCGAAATCGGCAGCACCTTTGAATGACAAATAAGGACAGCTTTTTTGGGCTGTCCTTTTTGCCTGCCATCAAAAGATGGCACTACACATAAAAATTCAAGGTGAATCATAAGGTTTTATCCGCAACGATAAGCCAAGAAGAGAGCAGTGATTCCATGGTGAGTACAGGTAAATTCCAGACGCCCAAAAACAATTTACCTTGTTAATAAAATATTCATGCTATAATGATAAAATAGGGTAACAAAAAGCAGAAAGGGAGAACCATGCAGATAAAAAATGAAATGATTTACAAGGAATTTGTTCAACGGGAAGAACAGTTTGTGCATTGCTCCTATTCAGAGGAGCTGGATTTTTACCACAACATTAAAGAAGGGAACGTAGAGCTTTTGGAAGAACTGAGAGGTGTGGATTTTTCCCTTCAGAAAGGACTTGGCTCCCTTTCGGACGATAAGGTGCAGAATGCAAAATACCATCTTGTCATAGCGACTGCCATGACGGCCCGGTATTGCATGGAAGCAGGCATGGAGCATGAAGCTGCGTTTACTGCCAGTGATATGTTTATCAAGAAGGCGGACAAATGCACGACGACCATGGATATATCAAAGGTTCAGTTTGACATGGCCATGTATTATGCGAAGTACATGAAAAAGCTCCGTACTTCCCGCGTATATTCCCTTCCCATTACCAAATGTATTGACTATATTTACAATCATCTGCATAAGAAAATATCGTTGACAGAATTATGTGAGGTGTGCGGGCTGAGTGAGGGATATCTTTCAAGGCTTTTTAAATCGGAAACGGGAAAGACGGTCACGGCATATGTAAGGGAGAAGAAGCTGGACACCGCAAAAAACATGCTGGCACATTCCGACTATTCAATGTCCATGATATCGGAAGTGCTGTCCTTTGCAAGCCAGAGCCATTTTATCAGGCAGTTTAAGGAACAGGAGGGCATAACACCGATGCAGTACCGGAAATATTACACGAGGGAGCTGGAGCTGCAGGGGGTTAGAAAATCTTTTTCAAACGACGGACGCTGAG
>JALEQD010000161.1 GCA_022768655.1 Anaeroplasma sp. | reverse complement strand
TTCTTGTGATCCTGCAATATTACAAGATTGGGAAAAGATATACACATCTAATCAAATTAATGATGATATTATTTATGAAAATTGTATTTTGTTTTTAAATGGATATGCAATTCGAATTAAGTCAAAGGAATTATTGCGATTTATAGCATCTATTGATAAAGAAAAGTTGATGGATTTTATTAAAAGAAATAAATGATTTTTATAATCATTAAAAAAAGCGCTTGCAGCATCAATGAATTTAGTTGTTAATGGAGAATTAGTAAAAGTTAAAGAAATTAAAATAGAAAAATTTACTGTTTATTTAGGAAAATATGCCAGTGATGATTCTTCATATGAACGTGTTGCAGCTAAAAATGAGGAGTCGATAGCATTCAGTATGGATGATACAGAATGGATGAATTTATTTAAAAATCATTCTGGCTTTGATTGAGGAGGTAATATTATTTTATTACTATATCGTAATGAAATAATATTTTAAAGCATGAAAAATCAAAATTATAAAAAAGCCAAAGCAATATTTCAAAAATATGGCTATTCTATTAATTTAATTCCTTCTTCCCAAAAAGAAGAGTTTGAAAAATATAATGTTCCAGTAGAAATCTTAGAGCAATGGAAACAAGAATATGTTAATCAAATGTACAATGAGGTTATTGATTACATTGAAAATGCATCAAATATAGAATATTTAGATGAATTAACATCTGTAAAACTTTTGATTTTTTTAAAACAATCTGCTCAAACTTATGATAATTACTGTAAAATCATTAATATATTTGTTAAAATGCATGAATTAGATTTATTTACACATGAAATGAAAATAGATGATAAAAGTCATATATTTTTTTAGTATAGTATTTTATGTGATAAAGAGAGAATGTGGAGCTATGATTTAAAACAATTATATTATCATTCGGATAATAGAGTTTGTGGATTTGTTGAAAAATTATATAGTGAAAATCATATGCAATTGTATATTAAATTGATGGATATATTATGCGATTCAGTAAAAGATGAAGGTGAGTTTTTCCAATATTTTGTAACTGATTTACTAGAGTATTTAAAATATATTAAAGATGAATATTATTATAATAAACTTCTTTCGTGTATTGATTCAAATAAAAGCAAAAACCATTCATCAGAAGTCAACTGGAAATTATAATTTCAAAGATGTGGTCTAAATATTTTACACATATTATCTTTGGGGATTTTATTTGAGTAAAGTAAGGAGAAATGAATAATGCATAATATAAAGACAGTTTCATGCGAGGAAATTAATAATATAAAAGAAAAATATAATAATTTGGTTTATGAAATTGAAGGGAAAAATATTAAAACAATAAATGATTATTTTGATGAGATTTATGATATGTTAGGTTTTCCTCAATATAACAAATATAGCTATGATGCATATATAGATTGGATGCGTGATGATTATTTTAAATATAATCCTATTGTTTTTATAATTACCAATTATCAATTGTTTTTAAAGGATTATCCTAAAGAAAAGCAAATTATTATAGATATTTTCAATGAAGATATTATTCCTTTTTGGAATAATAAAAAAGTAACTATGGGCAATAAAACTGAATTTTTTGTTTACCTTGTAAATGATAATTAGAAAATAATAGGTTAAATATATTTAGATTTAATAATTAGCATACATTGGTGATAAAATGAAAAATGATGAAATAAAATATGTAAAAGCAAAGAAGATATTTTTTGATAATTATTGTATTATGAACAATGTGACAATTTCCGAAAAAAAGAATTTGATATATATATAATGTTCCTAATGACATTGTCAAATTATGGGTCAAAGAAAGAATTGATAATATAACGACTGAAATTAATCTATTTGAAAGAATGAAGGATAATGATAAGAATGAAATACTATATTTCATGAAAGATTTCAATATACCATTTACAAATAATAATGTAGAATCATCACAAAGAGGTGTAAAGGTAAAACAAAAAATAGGAAA
>JALEQD010000145.1 GCA_022768655.1 Anaeroplasma sp. | reverse complement strand
CCTACATTATATGGAGAATAACCTTCAACTTCTTTATCTAAATAATCTTGTAATTCAAGTGTATTAATTGTAGCTTCAACAGTTGCCTTACCAGCATAAACATTATTATAATAATTAAATTTAAATAATGATTTATTGTCTGGATTAATATCTGATGAGCCAGTAAAATCATATATTATATTCGTAACAGTACTATCAATAGAATCATTTTTTACTTCAACAGCCTTTGTTTTAACTGAGACAACTGGATAATTATTTCCATCCCAATTAACTCCAGAATATGATGGAGTCACTAAATCTGTGAACTTAAATTCGAATTTAGAAATATCTAATTCTGGTGTAATATTATCAGATGAATATCTCCAATAATCCTTATAATATACTAAACCACAAGCAATATAATTTGTTTCATTGTTTATAATGCTTGAATCAATATTAGCCTTTGCATTTTCAAAATATAGATCTACTCTTTTACCATTATTAAAGCAATTATTACCTAAATACTTAATTGAAGAAGGAATAATTATTGTTTTAACATCATTTTGATTTCTAAATACATCAGCATCTACCTTAACAACAGGACAACCTAAATGAGTTCTAGGAAGAATAACATCTTCTCCTAAAGTAACTCCTTGCTTAATTCCAGTTATTACATAACCCAATAATTCACTATCAAAATCACTGAAGATATAATTTGAATCATCTATCGCATCAATAACAAGTACTGGATTATTACAATTCCAGCCACTTACCCATGTCGCAGGTCTATCTTCTTCTTTTTGGTATACATATATTGCAAAGCCATTACCGATTGAATTTGTAAATACACCTGATTCGATATTAGTAACTCCTCTAGGAATAGTTATTCTACCAAGCTTATCGCATCCTAAAAGAGCACCATTTCTAATAATAGTTACTGTATTTGGAATTTCAAAGCCTACTAATGAATTACAATTTCTAAAAGCATATTTTCCAATTTCAGTAATACTTGGATTAATTTGTAATCCACCTGGTTGATTACCATTATATAATAGGTTTTCACAGCCATCAAACATTCCCTCAGGTATCATGTTTGGAGCAGCAGAAATAACATCAATTTGTTGTAATGAAATACAATTTTTAAATAGATATTTTGAAGCTGTATTCGATGATAAAGTAACATCTGTTAAGAATGAACAATCAGCAAATACTCCCTCACCTAAAGAAGGAATATTTGAAGTAACTTCAACATTTCTTAAATTCAAGCAGTTAGCAAATGCATATGAACCAACGCCCGAAATTTTGTTAAAATCAATTTCAGAAATACCAGTGCCACTAAAAGCATAGTTTCCTACTGATATTTGAATTCCATTCTTTTTATATTCTGGTACAACATAACCTATATCTTTTACATATTTACAATTATTAAATGCATAATCATTAATTGTAGTAAAAGATGTACCTGCACCATAGGTGAAATTTCTCAAGTTTTCACAACCATCAAAGGCATGTGCATTAATTGAAGCAATACTATTAGTCTTAAAGTCAACACTAGTTAGTGACTTCATATTAGCAAATGCATACGCAGTTATTGCATTTAAATTTGCAGTTCCATCAACAATAACTGAAGTTAATGATTTTGGAATATAATAATTTCTGTATTGGTATGCTGCATATGAATTAGCATAGCCACCTGTACCAAAATAATGACCTATAGTGTAATAATAAGCATTTGAACCAGCAGAATTAGTGTTATAACCAATAAATGGAACATTTAAAGTAACTAAATTACTACATCCTGATAGACAACCCTCTTCTATATATGATAAGGTTCTACCATAATTTCCACTATAAATTTCTACTTCTTCTAATGAAGTTAAATTTCTAAATGCATGTGTATCAATTGCTGTATCATTTAATACAGTAATCTTTTTTAATGTTGAAGGTATATATCTAATACGATTATTATAGCCTCCCCATAATGTTTTATCCTCATAGCTTCCAGAAAAATATGAGCCAGAGAAAATCCACATTAAGCTATTACGCATTTCAATATCAATTCCCCACCATGACCAACCATAATCTGGCCATCTTGGATGCCAAATACCAGCCCATCTTCCGACAAAAGGAATAGTTAAGCTTTCCAATCTCGGATTGTTATGGAAAATCGAAGATTGCATTTCTCCTACATTTGCTGGAAATTCAACACTTTTTATAAAATATAAATTATAGAATTGTCCAGAATAAACAGTATTAACATCTAATATTTTTATATTTTCAAGGCTATTTGGAACGTAGTATCCTGTAGCATTGTTGAAATTACCAACACCAGAGCTAACACTACCAAAAATTATACCAAAATTGGCAGTATCATTTTTCGTTCTTCCAATAAATGGTACAGTAATATTTTTCAATGCACCATTACCTGCTAATGCACCTGGTTCAATATTAGTAATTTCTTTATTTAAAATAATTGATTCAACACCATAAAATTCATTACCAGCATTATTTGGATAAACTAAATTTGAAAGTGATGAACTAACAAGTTCTGTTTCTTTTGTTACAATTATTGATTTTAAAGCCTTTGGTAAATAATATGTACCATTTTTTTGTGCTACTGAATAGTAATTTGCATCAATACTTATGAATGAGAAAAGACTTCCAAAGTCTGTATTAAAGCTTCCTGATGAGTTTGTTGGATTTGTACCAACAAATGGTAAAGTAATATTTTCTAATGATTTACAGCCTGACAATATACTAGCTTCAATAGTTGTAACTGTTGAAGGTATAGTTATTGATGTAAGCATGTCACAATTTTTGAATGCTGAAGATCTAATTGTAGTTAAACCTGCAGGTAAATTAAATCCAGTAGATGGTGAAATAACATTGTAGTTGGAATTAATATCTAATCCATCGAATAGAATAATATCCTCAAGTGAAAAACAATCCTCAAAGGCTTTAGATTGAATTTCATTAATAGTAGTTGGAGCATATATCTTCTTTAAAGACTTACATCCACCAAAAAAACTATCTGGAATTGTAGTAATATTTAGAGGTAGATTTATTGTTATAGGTTCTTCTCCATCATTTCTTGGAGCACCTAAGCTTGCACACTCAGAAAATAATCCTTGTGGTAATGAACCAATATTTTTTGGAAGAACTACTTCCTTTAAATTTCCACAAGATGCGAAAGCAAACTCACCTATAGATTCAATATCATAATCTGTTAGAGGATTATCTATAAATCTAACAGTATCTAGTGAATCAATATCAAAAAATGCTCTATTAATTACCTCTGTTTCATCAGTTATTTCAACAACAGATAAATTATAAGGAATTTCATACCATGAGGCATTATCTTTCAATGCAGCAGTTAGATACCAACTTTTTAAAACTGACCCTTTATTTGCATCAAAATTCACATCAAGAGGATAATATTTTACTGACTCATTACCCTTTGTATACATAGGTGAAAACATTGAGTGTAGGGATGAATTATTTGATAAAGCAGTTGTATCATCTACACCTCTAGCCATACCTAAAAATGGTGTTGATATATATTCAAGTGATGCCATACCATAAAATGCTGCTGAATTAATTTTTTGAACAGTATTTGGAATAATTAAAGCAGTAACATATGAACCGTAAGCTTGAATTGTATACATGAAACCTGAATTATCTAATTTTCTAACCATTGATTCACTTTTCGTAGTATCGATTTCAACAACTGTATAAGTCTTGTTGTTATAAACGACCTCTGAAGGAATTCTTAAAGTTTTTCCTATCCAAGAATTTGTAGTATATCCTGACTCATTTGATAACCCAATAAAAATAGCAGTATCATCAGTGTCATTATATTCAAACAAAAGAGAGCTAGTTGGAATACAGTTCTCATTAGATAAATCATAGCTTAAAACTTTATTTGTTGTTTCTTCATTTGGTTTTTCATTTGTTGGTTTTGTGCATAAGCATATTGCAAAAATTATGCATGATGAAATAATAGCAAGA
>JALEQD010000220.1 GCA_022768655.1 Anaeroplasma sp. | reverse complement strand
CACTATGGCCTGTTGCTGCTATCTCTTCTGTCTTTGTATCTGTATATGTTTTTCCACCAAATACTACTGTTGCTGTATATGTTCTTACTCCAACACTAGTACATGTTGGGTTTGTTGTAACTTCATTTGTTATAGTTGCAGAAATTTCTTGTATATGTGTAGCATCATTTCCACATGTGAATGTTACAAAAGCAGTACTATATCCATCCCATGTCCATAAAAGTGTTTTAAAGTTATGTCCTAATGCTGCTAATTCTTGATATGTTGTATAATCACATGAACTACAAGAATAATATTCATTCCATCCAATTTCAGTACATGTTGGATTCTTAGCATCATGATGAACTAAATCATGACCTAGCTTTTCTATTACTACTACATTTTCATATCCACATACACTACATGTTTGTTTTTTACTTCCATCTTCTGTATGTGTTGCTTCCTTTGTTACTACAAATTCACCATATGTATGGCTACCATAATTTTGTTTTTCTTCATTATGCTCACATATAGCTTCCTGCCAATGTGCATTTTTATCTTTGGAATATGTTGATTCAAATTCATGTATATGCTTTCTACATGAAGTAAATGTAACTAATCCTAAAATTGAAAAACTAATTAGCATTAAAACCTTTTTAATTTTCATTATTTTCAACTCCTAAGTTAATTTATCGTTACATAATAACAATATATTAAAAATCAATAATTAATATTATCGATTATTCGTCGAAATTATAGCATATAGTATTATTCAATTCAACAAAAATACTTGCATTTTATTATAATAATTGTAAAATTGTATCGATTATTAATATAAAGTGTAAATAAACTACATATACATATGCATTTTGTGTACTTTATCTTGCATTAGATTAAATGTTATTATATAATATTATTGTGAAGTATGGGGGTAAAAATATGAAAGATATAAGTGGATATTTTAAAAGACGTAATATTTTAGTAGAACATATAATTTCTGCATATTCTAAAAATCAAGCTCTTATAATTTGTATGGAATCTGGAGATGAATTTTCAACTAGTATATTACTATATGAACTTATTTCATATCTACCTAAGGATGAATTTATAGAAATACGTAGAGGTACAATTGTACGTATAAGTGCTATTATATCAATTAGCGATGATGGATTATATACACTAATTGATGGAAAATCATATCAAGGTAGAAAAAGAAATCTAAGAACACATAAAAACCTTAGAGATGAATTAATAATGAAAAATAATATACTTATAAAGCCAATAAAATTATCACAATCATTTCTTGAAAAATGTAGTATTCTAGATGAAATGCAACTAGCATATTGTATAATAGAGCTTGTATTTGACGAAAATGGACATGGATTAGATTTTATTTTCCGTTATTGTAATAAGGAAATGGAAAGACTTGAAGGAGTTCCTATTGAAAATATGCTAAATCATTCCTTCTATGAAGTTTTTAAAAATGGTGATAAGAAATGGCTTGTTGCTTATGCCGATGTTGCATTAAATGGTGTAAAACGTACAATACGAGACTATAGTCCTGAAATTGGTAAAACATTAACAATACATTGTTATCAGCCAGAACCTGGCTATTGTGCTTGTGTATTAACTGAAGATGAACAAAATGAATAATTTATTCAAAAAATAACTTATTCATCTAGGCATTCGCCTATTTTAACGAAATATTAATATCTTTAGATACACCTTATATCGTGGATATAGGGTGCTTTTATTATCTAAAGAGTGACTAATACTCT
>JALEQD010000131.1 GCA_022768655.1 Anaeroplasma sp. | reverse complement strand
CATATTTTCAAAGAATCTTCATAAAATCCCTCTCTTTTGTATAAAACATCTAAAATAACATTAGTATCAATCAAGACCTTCATGCTTTAATACCCTTTCTTTTGTGATATCTTTTTCTGAAATATCATTTTTAAGAATTCCCAATAAAGAATCTGACAAATATGATACAGTCTTGTCTTTAGATATTAATCTTGCAACTTCTTTGCCATTTTTTATAATTATAATCTCATTACCATCGATAACAGCTTGCAAGTATTTTCCGAAATTATTTTGTAGTTCTGTTGTTTTTACTATTTGCATAGTTCATCATCCTTTCTAGCTATTTTTATTATATGTTATTTTAGACATTTTGTCAATAAAATAGCTATTTTTACTGTATGTTTTTTTAGACATAACTACTTTAAAAGAAAAAGGAGTTCTAGCGAACTCCTTGAAGGTGCTTAATTAAATAATGGTGTAGCGTAGTATAACTGGTGCACCTCTATAACCATTTATATACCATTTTATACTAGTCATTCGATAAATATATAGTGGAGTATGCACAAATCAGCACAACTATCCGTACTTTTTAAGGCACCTCCAATAGCTAATTAACTAAAGTTTTTTATAAAATTTATCAAAATGATCATCTTCATCATAAAATATGAATCCAATTTTCTCAAATATATGCTGGCTTCTTTTATTAGTTTTTAATATACTAGCAATAACTTCATTTAATTTTAAAATGTCTTTAGCATAATCTAATGCCTTTGAAAGCGCAATAGTTCCCATTCCTTTGTTTTTATATCTATCATTTTTTAAAACAATACCAATTTCAGAACAAGAATCTTCAATTCCTTTGAACCTAATTTCACCAATCACATCATCATCATATAAAATAGCTAATAAAATGTATCCATCTTTTTCTTTATTTTGTACATAATTGTTTACTTGATTTTCATCATATATAAATTCTTTAAAATCTTTTTTATCCTCAAAAAGCATTTCATCATTTTTAAAATCAATAAATAATTTATGTGCTAATTCAGTTGTCATCTTTTCTAGTCGAATTTTCTGGTTATATAATAATCTTCTATATATTTTTTTACCTTTATCCATAACACTTGAAAAATCATATCCTTTTGTTTCAAGCATTCTCTCTGCTGCTTCAACTATATCAAATGTATGATAAATGAAATAATATGATCTAACATCATTAGATGGAAACATTTTATATATTTGTTTACTTGATAAACCATAAGCAATACTCATACATCTAAAAACATATCCAATCCAATGCATTTCATTCATTGAGAATTTTTCTTTCCCATAAGAAAAAGCACCATATTCTTCTTCTAGTTCATCATATACATCTCTTATACTACTAGTTTGAGCAAGGTAACTTTTATCATCAAAAGACTTAGCAACTTTAGAATTCATAAATCTTCGTATAAATACTTGAGAACTACAATTTAAAGAACCAATTGATTCTTCAAATATTTTACCTTGAATTTGACATAATTTTAAATCAACTGTTTCTAACTTCATTTTAAAATCTCCTCAATATAGTTTCCTTTTCCTTTATATTCAATTCTTGCCATTCTAACTTTTCCAGCAGTTAAATTATGCATTTCTAACCTTTTATTTAAAATATCTTTTTTTTCACTTTTACATAAATATAGATCACTAATATAGACAAGCTTTGAAATTGCCTTTTCACTTTTCAAAACGTATTGAAAGCCTAGATTTGTTGCTGCAAGTGCGTGTTGGCATTGTAAATCAGTAATAGAACCCTCAACAAATTCAGATAAAATATCGAACATTCTGTTATCAGCAATTGGGGCAATCACTAAATCAGCATTATTTACTCTAGTTATTATTTCTTTTATTAGTGTACTTTCGCTATATTCATTAAGCCAACCTCTAAAATAAGCTATAGCAATCATCCAGTCTTTTGATACAGAGAATCTTTCAATCTTCAAGCCCTTACAATCGATACAAAAAGAGTAAACATATGGATAATCACTATTAGAAATATACGTTGAAGCTTGTTCAAGGTTTTCTCCCAAATAAAATCCTCGACCAAAATCATTTTGATCCTTAGAGTGACTTAAATCCACAGGCAAAGAAAACTTCTTCTTAGCTCCGTGAAATAGTAAAACATTATCATCATAATTATTTTCATCTATTAAGAACATTTCTTTTATTTTATTTATTTGAATTCCCTTATTATAAGCATATTCGTAAAGCTTATCGATATTACGTTGTTCTATTTCATTACTAGATGTTTCCCAACGATTAACAGTTTGAAATGATACCTCAAGTTCATCTGCTAATTCTTGTTGTGACAAACCTAATAATTCTCGAATCATCTTTATTTCATTAGCAATATTCATACCATTGTCCTCTCTTTCTAACTTTATTATACCAAATGTTATATAGAAGTTCAAATGTTTTATATACCAAATGTTATATAGAAGTTTAAAGTTCTTGGTATCATATGATATCAACGAGTTTAGATAAAGAAGCAAAAAAAGGAGTTCTAGCGAACTCCTTGAAGGTGCTTAGTTAAATAATGGTGTAGCGTAGTAGACCTGGTGCACCTCCATATGTTGAAAATAGGTTAAAAATACCTATTTCCGTATAAATTCCTAGTGGAGTAGGCGTACATTAATACGACTATGCGTACGAATTATGGCACCTCCACAATCTCCACAGTTTCCACACGATTTAGTACTACGAATCTAGAACTAGTATTGAATTTATGGAAATAGTATTTATCCGTTTCCACAACCTCCACAAGTTCCACATAGTTTTATTACCGTTTAACATTCTAAAATAGTACTAAATCTAATTCTTATTAAATACTGAAATAGTACTATTTCCACAATCTCCACAACTTCCACAATGAAATTAAGCATTATGAATTAGTACTATACCATTTCCACTACCGTTAACATCAATCAATTTAACATATTTTTTAATTACACGTAATGACTTTTTTAATTCATCATCCGTTCTAATTTGATTCCATATCTGTGAATAATCCTCCATAGATTCATTTTCCCTTAAAGTTTTATAAAGCACTGCCATCAATGATGCTGTGCTTGTGCACTTTTTAGAATCATACAGCACTTTTATTTTCTTCCTCATCATTTCCTCCAAAAACAGTAAATGAAAGCTTATTTCTAGCCAAGAGATTCCTGTCAACTGGAATTCGAAGCGTTATCTCACTTGAATAATTATCTAAGAACCAAGACAAATCAATATCAACAGAAACAACATCGTCTCCAATAGTAATCTTATCTATAATATTAAATACAAATTCCTTAAGCTTAAAATATTCATCACTTTTGGCTTCAGCATATCTTGAAATAATCCTTTCAACATTAACTACAACGCCATCAAGCGACTTATCAAGATGATTAGCTAAATCATTAATTGCTATTTGTCTTTCTAATGAATTTTCTACTCTAGTCCTAATTTCCTTCATTAACGCTTCTTTAGCTAAGCCTTGTGATGTTTGGGCAACTTCAGTATACTTATCGATTTCTAACCTATCTCTTGCATCATCTTCCTTAAGGACCTTTAGCCTTAGACGTTCTGCTTGAATTCTTTTATCAAGCGAATCCTTTATAACCTGTTCTAATTTATCCTTATTATTATATAATAGCAATTCATCTAAGAGCTTGATTACAAATTCATTTAAGTACTTAGCATTAAGTTCTTTGCCATTGCACCCTGAAGATTTATTCTTGCATCTATAGATATCACGCTTCTTA
>JALEQD010000208.1 GCA_022768655.1 Anaeroplasma sp. | reverse complement strand
CGCGACCACCGAAGTCCGCACGGCACTCCAGGCGCACCGGCGCGGACTCTACCCTGCTGGTCGTCGACATCCCGGCGAACTGACTCCACACCGGCAGCGCACCGCACAGCAGCAGCCCCACGACAACTCTCAGCGCATGGCACTTCTTCATGTCACCTGGCCTCATTCCCAAAAACGACTATCCTAACACGAACTTGCTTGTACTTGCTGTTTCCACCGAGTGATGCGAGGCGGAAAAATAGCCCCGAAGGGGCGACCCCTGATTAGCCGGGGGCGGAAGCCCCCGGGCAAGCGATGGGGCTGAACGTTCTCCGCGCGGATGCGCGGGAGGTACCGACGGCGCCCCGCCGACATGTACGCGAAGCGGGCGAAGCCCGCGCCAGCGCCGCATCAGCGGCGCGACCGAATTCCGCCGAGCGAAGCGAGGCGGAAAAATAGCCCCGAAGGGGCGACCCCTGATTAGCCGGGGGCGGTAGCCCCCGGGCAAGCGAGGGGGCTGGAAGTTCTCCGCGCGGAAGCGCGGGAGGTACCGACGGCGTCCCCGCCGGCGTGTACGCGAAGCGGGCGAAGCCCGCGCCAGCGCTGCGTCAGCGGCACGACCGAATTCCGCCGAGCGAAGCGAGGCGGCAAAATCTTCCCTAAAGTATGCCCATGAATCTGCCGTCTCCCCCCCCACAGCCACCTCAAGTCATGAAGCCATCGCCAGACTATTCCGCCGGTAGGCAGACGAGGCGGAAACCTAGAAATCCTTCACGAGAAATTAATGTGGCAAGATGATAATCATCACCCCGATAAGCAGAACGGCATCGATAGGCTTTCCTATAATTATGATAATTTCTACAATAATTTCCTCTGTAAACTCGACGGTTGCTCCTTATTCCTGTGGGGTCTGTGACAGCCTCTGCGCTGAGCTGGCCATACCCATCGAGACACCATTCGGCGACATTGCCATGCATGTCATAGAGCCCCCAGGCGTTGGGCAAATAATTACCGACTTTGACATGAGTTGAACCATTACCATCATACCTCCCCACCTCGTCCATGTTGGGACATGTTTCTGTATTAGTCAGATTCTTGCCGGAGTTGAGGGCGGTGCTGGTGCCGGCGCGGCAGGCGTACTCCCACTGCGCCTCGGTGGGCAAATCAAAAAGCAGGGACGTCTTGGCGCGCAGGACATGGAAGAAGGAGCCCTCGTCCACCTGATGGCTCTGCGGCCAGCTCGCCCCGCTCACCGCCCCGCGCAATGTGTCATAGCTGACATACTCCACCGGGCGCGTGTCGCCTTTGTATTGACTGGGATTGCTGCCCATGACCAGGGCATACTGCTTCTGCGTGACCTCGAAGACGCCGATGTAGAAGGGCCGTGTCAGCGTGACCTGGTGCAGTGTCTCGTCCGACTGACGGCCCAGCTCCTCGGCAGGCGAGCCCATCATGAAGGTGCCTGGCGGGACGAGACGCAGCCATAGCTCCGTGGTGCGGCAGGTGTCCTGGCTGATGTCCGGTCCCGAGGCGCTGTAGCGCACCGGGTAGCGGGCGACTTCCGTACCGCCGGAGAGGTCCACCACCAGATAGGGCCAGGCGCCCGTGAACGCCTGGACGCTCACGGTGAAGTCGCCGGTGTGCAGCGTCGGCTCATCCACGGACATGTCCCAGGTGACGCGGTGCCTGCCCGCCTTGACCACGCCGTTGGCGCCGGCGCCCGCCAGCGTCTTCAGCGGGAAGCTGCGGTTGGCGCCACCATCCTTGCCGATGAAGCTGACGTAGATGTCGGCCTCGGCATCATCGTAGGTGATGGTGTAGTCGATGTCGACCTTGCCGTTCCAGGGCCAGCGCTGCTGCACCCTGTCCACCATGACCGACACCTCGGCGGCACCCCGGCCGAGG
>JALEQD010000182.1 GCA_022768655.1 Anaeroplasma sp. | reverse complement strand
ACTATCCCGTACCCCGTCGCTTCTACCTCCTCCAGCGCATTGCGCACCCGCTCGTACTTCTTCTTTATCATTGCGAGCTCCGCCATGCAGGGCATAAGGTCGCTCTCGTCATGCAGCTCTATTCCCGTCGCCTCGCCGAGTATCTTATAGAAAAGCTCGTCGCACAGCGCAATGTCGACCGTTCCCGAGCCTGTTCCGAGGTCAAGCTCCGACGACGTGCAGCTTTTCACATACTCGCACTCACTTATCCTCGCGGCACAGCCCGCTATGTCGTTTATCCCGCGGACATCGGCGGCGGCTTCCTTAACGCTGTCGAAAAGCGCCTTGCGGAGCGGGTGGCTGCTGTCCAGCGAGCGCACCCATTTCGGCATCTTCACCCGCAGCTCGCACACGGGGAATTTCAGCAGCAGCTCCCCCATGATCTCGTTTATCTTCTCCTCGTCAAGGTCAACGCAATTCAGCGGCATGACCCTGACGCCGTATTTTTCGGTCAGCGCCCCGGCAAGCTTCACGCTTTCCGCGCTGTTCGGCTCGCGGCAGTTCAGCAGCACGACGAACGGCTTGTTTATCTCGTTCAGCTCGGCGATTATACGCTCCTCCGCTGCCTCGTACTCGCTGCGCGGTATCCCCGTGATACTCCCGTCGGTCGTAACAACAACGCCTATTGTGGAATGGTCGGTGATTACCTTTCGGGTGCCTACCTCCGCCGCCATGTTGAACGGCACCTCTTCCTCGAACCACGGGGTTTTCACCATGCGCGGCGCCTCGTTTTCGATATACCCGACTGCGCCCGGGATAATGTAACCAACGCAGTCGATAAGGCGCACGTTCATTTTAACGCCGCCGTCAAGCTCTATCGCCGCCGCTTCCTCGGGGACGAATTTCGGCTCGGTCGTCATGATCGTCTTTCCGGCGGAGGACTGCGGCAGCTCGTCTTTCGCACGCTCGCGGCGGTACTCGTCGGAGATGTTCGGAATGACGAGGGCGTTCATAAAGCGGTTTATAAAGGTGGATTTGCCCGAACGGACGGGCCCGACTATCCCTATGTAGATATTCCCGCCCGTTCTTTTTGAAATGTCCGAATAAATGGAATTGTTCATGGTCTGATAACACGCTCCTTTATATTGTGGGAATAACTATCATGCCCGACAGCGCGGTCTGCTCGTTCTCAACGCCGTTTTCACGCATGAGGGCTTCGGTGGTTGTGTTGTATTTCTTGGCGATACTCCAGCAGTCGGCAGGCTCGCC
>JALEQD010000181.1 GCA_022768655.1 Anaeroplasma sp. | reverse complement strand
TGTTAGGTTAAAGCCTAGCTTCTTTGGTGTGATTGTAAGTGTTGATGTTAATGTACCAACAAGCTTGTAATTTCCTGAACCATCTAAGCCTGAAATTGTCCAAGCTGTGCCATCATATTCATATGTTAATGTTAATGATGGAACATTATCATGAGCTAGTCTATTTATTGTGAAAATGTTTGCTGAAACATCATAAGAACCTGCATTTAAAGCTATAGTAGTATCTGTTAATGATGTTGCTGATAATTTTGCTTCTTCATTTTCAATTTCAGTTGGAATTGTGTAATTTGGATTACCATTAATATCATTTATACCATCATGATATTTACCATCATATACATATGAAATATCTTTCCATGTGAATGTTATTTCTTTTGGTGTAATTGTAAGTGTTGATGTGAATTCACCTGTAATTGTATAATTTCCTACACCACCATCTAAACCTGAAATCGTCCAAGAACCATTTTTATACTCATATGTTAATGTTAACGCATCAATACCTTCACTAAATTCTCTTGTTATTGTAAACTTAGTTGCTGAAACTGAATAACCACCATTTTTAACATTTAACGCTGTAGTAGTATCTGTTAATGATGTTGCTGATAGTTTTGCATTTTCATTTTCAATTCCTGTTGGAATTGTATAATTTGGATTTCCACTAATATCATTTATACCATCATGATATTTACCATCATATACATATGAAATATCATTCCATGTAAATGTTATTTCTTTTGGTGTGATAGTAAATGATAATTCTTTATTAGTAATTGTAATCGAATAATTACTAATACCATTTGAATCACTAAATACTGCATTTCCATCTTGTGTGATTATATATGTTTGTGTTTCTTTACTATAGTAATTAGTAATATTTATTGATGATAGGCTAACACTATAATTACCAACATTAACAAATTTATTTGTTGTAGAAACACTAATTGAATCATAATAAACAAGACCAGTATTTGTATAATTTGGATTGCCTGATTGATTTATACTACCATCATGTAGTTTTCCATCATATACATATGAAATATCTTTCCATGTAAATGTTAAACTCTTTTGATTAACAGTTAATGTTGATGTGAATGTACCTTCAAGCTTGTAATTTCCTGAACCATCTATGCCTGAAATTGTCCAACTACCATCAGTATAATCATACTTATATGTTAATATTAAGGCTGGAATATCGCCATTTTCAGGTCTTGTTATAACGATTGTATCAACATAATTTGTATATGGATTCTTTGAAACATTAATTACATTTAATGTTGTTTTTGTTAATTCTACTATTGCATTATCAACTATATCATTTGTTTTATAATTATATCCTAATGTCTCATTACCATCCTTGATATACTTAATACCATCATGATATGCACCATCATATTCATATGTTGTATTTGTTAGATTAAAGCCTAGATTCTTTGGTGTAATTGTTAATTTTGATGTGAATGTACCCTCAAGTTCGTAGTTACCGGAACCATCAGCTAAGCCTGAAATTGTCCATTTTTCTCCATTATACTTATATGTTAATGTTAAGGCTTCAACATCACCACTTGCTGGTCTTGTTATAACAATTGTATCAACATAATTTGTATATGGATTCTTTGCAACATT
>JALEQD010000093.1 GCA_022768655.1 Anaeroplasma sp. | reverse complement strand
ACTACCTGTTCTGAATAAATATATAAATAATTACTATTTTCTTCACTTCCATATGAAATACTATCTATTGTTAATGTATATGGTGTAAAGCTAATAATATGTTCTAAATATTTATTTCCTATCATTGTAATGTTATTAGCTGATAATATATTATCATCAACAGCCTTAATACTATAGCTTATTGTTACATAATCAATTATTTTACTATTATCATATGTACCAATGTTATTAGAATCAAGTGTTACAACCTCACTTGTTGTATCAGTATATGTTACTAATAGATTAGAGCTAATATCATAGCTAACATTTAATAGCTTAATTTCAGCATTCTCTTTATCAAATTCAGCTGACACATTAGATAAATCAACTGTAGATGAAATATTTTCTGATAGGTTATCTCCACCAATACTGTAGCTTATTTTATTATAATCATAATATATATAATATTTTAATGAATATGTTTTAGTTCGATCTAAATTTTCTAATAATAAAATATAATCACGAGAATCAATACATATTTCATCATTTATAACAATTCTATACCATACTGCTTCATCACTGCATTTAAAATTAATTGGAATATATGCATTAAATGTTGAATCATCATTATATGAAATCATAATATCACTTGCGCTAAATTTTGAATATGAATAAGTAGGAATAGTAAATTCATTATTTACAATTATTTCCTCACATTCACATTCAATTATATTACCATCAATTTCAGCACATAATTTAATAACACTACCTTGTTCTAAGGATGAGCATTCAAAAGCATAATAGCCATCCATATATTCATATCCATTTATGCTATTTAGTTTTACATCGTTAACAGTCACAAAAACATTTGCATCAGCTGGTAAATAATTTATACTTTTTAATAAAAGAACATTAGAATCATCAATATATTGTAATTCATCTAATGAAATAATATTTTTTAAATTCATTTCATCAATAAATTTAATAGATAAATTATCTAATTCAAGAATTGTTTCTAGGCTAATATTTCCACATAAATCAACAGTCAATTTATTATCTTTAGGAATAAATTGTTTGTTTTCATTAAATTCATTTGTTCCAACAAAGCTAATATTATTAATATCATATTCATTATTATTGATTATATTGTAATCAAATACTGAAGAATTAATATCTTTATTATATTCAGGAGTACTAAATAATATATCAATACCTACTAAATCTGATAAAAGATATTCATAATTATATTCATCGTTTGAAAATTCAATCCTTAAATAAAGCTTTGTTGATCTATAATCTATAGGTAAATCATTTATTTCAATATGATTTGATGTGAATTTATATGTTTTTCTAAATGATTTTGATTCAATAGCTAATTCATATGTGGCAAGCTCATTATAGCCAGCTAAATCAATGTTTAAATCATAACCACCCTTATAATCACCTGATAAATTAAGATTATCAATTTCAAAATCTACCTTAGAAGGAATAAAATCCTCTGGATAGCCAATAGTTACAGTGTCTGTACCTACTAATATATCCTCATCATAGAAATTACAATAATAATTAAATTTATAATCTCCTTCTGAAACATTATCTAATTTACCAAAGAAATAATAATCATCAGTTAAATCATTATCTGTAAAAACAACTTCATCTTGAAAACTAACTGTATAATAATAATCAATACCTACCTTGTAAAAATCTGAAATAAATATTTTATAATCTAGATCAACAACATGATTATCATAATCTGTAACGACATCATAAAATAAAACAGCCTCAGGATTATCTGCTTTTTTTGTATAAAAGCTTTCTTGATAATAGGTTCTATATCCGTCAAGCTCTTTATTATTAGATACAAGTGACATAGTGTACTTGCAATAAGGCTTTAATCCAGACACAAAATTCTTATTATTACCTTCAATAACAGGAAAAATATAGCTTCCATAAGCATTTTCAATTACAATACTATAGCTAATATCTTCAGTTAAATCACTAATATCTACATCATAATTAATATAATTAGCTCCTGTATCGATAGAAATTATTTCCATTTTTGGAGTAGCTACTAAAAGATTAGTACATATTACAACTGCACCAACTGAACCTGCTACTGCCGCTGTTACAGTACCTGCAACAGTAGAAACTGTTGATGCAACATTAGTTCCAATAGTATTGCTAATTTCATTTATACTTTTATCAATGTTTTTTATTTCATCATTTATTTCATTAATTTTTTCATTATTTGATTTTCTATCAAAATCTTGTTTTTCTTGTTTAACGTTTTTATTTTTTGAGTTTTTATTTATTTTTTTATCATCAGATGTTTGAAATTCTTCAATATCATTTTTAAATTCAGCAGAATCAAATAGTTCCTTGGATTTAGAGTAGTTTTCTGCTTCTATTTTTTGATATTCATCAATCTTTTTATATTCATCAATTTTGAAAAATTCTGGCATAAAACTACTCCTTTCCCCAAAAAATCTTATATTTTATTATAAAACATTCAATAAAAAAAGTAAAATAATTTTTTTAGTCAAAAAAAGTAATCATATTTGTTCTATATAAGATAAACATTTATGATTACTTTATTTTAATATTAACAAACGGATTATATTTTAATTATATAATCCAATGATTACTAAAACTAATAAATGTAATGGATAGTAATGGAACAAAAACCAACGCATAATCTTATTTATTTTAAGATTACTACATTTTTTTACTAGTGGGATACCATTTATCTGCATAGATGATTTGTATTCCATCTTTTATTAATCTAGTTTTTAATGTCTTTAATAATTTTCTAAATGGGTTTTCCCCAATTCCTTGGGCTATTGTTTTTCTTTTGCCATTTTCTTTCTTTTTCATAGAATTTAAATCTAAGGTCTCAAAGGATTTCAAATTTTCGCAGATAAAAACTCAAAAAAAGTGAGTTAATATCATGATTACAAAAATATATTTTTTACATTTTTATATTGAACTTACAGGGAGAATATATGTACCATCATTTATTACTGACATCTTATCTGCTGTACAAATAATGGCATTCTTTCCCTTTTCAAATTTAGTATTTTTAAGTTTTTTAAATCCTTTTGTATTACTTGCATTAAATGACTGTCCAGTTTTAATTTCAATACAGGAAA
>JALEQD010000080.1 GCA_022768655.1 Anaeroplasma sp. | reverse complement strand
TATTATGAAGCAAATAAAAAACTACGTACCAGTTGTAGTAGCCTGTGGTGGTGAAGAATTAGAAGCAATAGATGATATTCTAGCAAGAAAGGTAATGAGAAAGCTAGAAAGTCAAAATCCAGTATATGTAAGAAGTCAAGCCGAGGGCTTGTTGAATTTAATGGATGAATTATTTGGTGAGGATAATTTACCATTATGTAAGGAATATATAGAGCATATAGAACGTAATGTTTAATTTATTTTTGAGGTGGTCACATTATGAGTCAATTTAATTCAATATATAGAGCGTTTTGTGATTACCTAAAGGTATCACAAAATGATAAGGAAACTAATAAATTAAGACAAGAAATAAAAAAGGTAAATAAAGAAGATGATATATTAGTTGCAAAAAGACTAATTTGTCACATTGAAGATGATTGGATTATCGCAATAGAAAAGGGCTTAGAATTTGTTGGCAATGCGATAAAAGAGGAACGTCAATTTATTAGAACAAATGGAGAAATAATTCCAATTGAGAAGGTAAAAAAGGTTTCTAAGGCTTCTGTTGAGCACCTTGCTAAGCATAGCAATCTTATTTCACGCATTCCTGAGAATGAAAGAAGAGGCATTATTCCTGATAAGCTATATATAGTAGAAAAGCTATCAGATTATGCTGTATACGAAAATAGATTTTTGTATATGCTGTTATGTCATCTACAGGAATTTGTTAGTCAAAGAATAAATAAAATTAATGAAATCATCAATACCTATAATGGTATGGTAAAGATGAACAAAAAAATTGAATTAAAGAAAAGAAAAATTAATTTTGTCATTAATTTTAATGAAGAACGTAAGGATAATCCATATCCAATAATGGATGATGATACGAAAAGAACATATAATCGTATAGTTGATTTAGCAAGCATAATTCAATCAATGCTTACCTGTCCATTAATGGTAGAGGTTTCTAAAACACCAATGATTAAGCCTCCAGTTGTTAAGACAAATGTATTGAAAATGAATAATAATTTCAAAAATGCTTTAGCACTTTATGATTATATTTCAAATTATAATAAACCAGGCTATTCTTCTGAGGATGTAACAAAAAAATTTAATCCATTTACTGATGAAATCGCTGATGATTTTTCTGAATTTGTACAGCTATCAAGCTTTTTAACATTTCAATACGGTAATGATTTAAAGGATGTGTTTAAAAAGGAATGGGAAGCTGAGGAGGCTAAGCTAGAAGAACAAAGACAGCATGAATTGTCAGAAAAATTAAAGGTATTAAAAAGAAAAATATCTGATTCTAATCTATCATTATATGAATATATGCAAATGCTAGAAAATAGAAATCAATACCTTGAAAAGCAAGAGGAGCTTTTAAAAGAAGCCAATAAAAAAATAGAAGAGCTTGAAGCTTTAATTGAAAATAAGAATCAAGAGATTTATGATCTTAAGGTTGAGATCAAATATTTAAATGGTGTTATAGAAGAAAAGAATAAAGAAATAGCACGATTGATTGAAGAGTATGAGGCAAAAATTAAAGCATTAATTTTAGAATATGAAACAAAGATTAAAGCATTAATTGAGGATTATGAATTAAAAATTAAGAATTTGATTGCTGATTATGAAACTAAGCTAGCTACACAAAAGGCTCAATATGAACAAATTATTGCTGATTTAAAGGAAGAGCATTTAAAAGAAATTGAGAAAATTAATAATGAATTCATGCTAGAAAAGAATTCTATTATAGCTTCATATGAACAAAAGCTTATAGAAATAAAAGAAGAAACAAAGAAATTATATGAAGAAGAAATAGATAACTTAAAGGAAAGATTAGAAAATATTGATAGTGAATATGAGGAAAAAATTTCTGATATTCATCAGGAGCATGAAAATGAAAAACAAGAAATTATAGATAATTATGATTCTAGAATTGATGAATTAAATGAACAAATAGTATCTATAAATGAAGCAAAGGCTGATTTAGAAAAAACTAAGGATGAAGAAATAGATAATCTTCATGAAAAAATAAATATTTGTAACAATGAAAAACAAGATATTATTAATGAATGTAATTTGAAAATTTCACAAGCCTTAGAGGATAAGCGTTTATATCTTAAGGAATGTGATGATAAGCTAGCTAATTCTATTAAAGAGATTAATGATGAATGCGAAAATGAGAAAAAGCTTCTTAATGAACAAATTGAAAATATTTCAAAAGAAGCAAGTGATAAGTATCAAGAGCTTTTAGATAAATATAATGAGGCAGAAAACCTTCGTATATTAACACTTGCAGAGCTTCATGGAATTAGAATGGAGCATGGACTAATGACTGATTTAGATGATTTCTCATCTAAAGAAAGATTTATTGAGCTTGAGCGTGAGAAGGAAGCATTTGATAAGCTTTTTAATGGACAGTGGAAGAAGGCAAAAAAGGCCATAAGAAAAAATATACTTTGGGCGCCTACTCCTAAAATTGAAAAAAAGAAAAAAGCTAAGGAATCTGAAAATAATATTGAGAATCCTGATAAATTAGAAGATATTAATGAAGATGATTTCATAAATTCTTCTCTTTCTTCAATTGTAGAAGAGGAAAATTTAGAAAAAAAGCTTGAGGATGATAAGGATTTAAATTCTATCCAATCAGAAAATAATGATGTAGAATAGTTTGATATGGGAGGTAATATAGATGAGACCTAGAAAGAAAAAAACTAGTATTAATAAAAAAATAGGAATAATATTATTTTTTATCTTGGTATTTGGAGCTCTTTTAATTGCCTCTATTTATTCAAGCTATAATCCTGAAGAAAATTCAGTTTTTAATCATGTTAAATCAGAGTTTATTTATGTTATTTTAGTATCATTGATTTTAATTCCAATTATATTGATTTCATTAATTATTGTTGTTGCTAAACCACCAAAGGTTACACCAATTGTTTATGATGGTAAGGAAGAAGATTATCTTCCAAAAAAATATGAAAATAAAATAATTGAAAAATATACTGATGAATTTAATGTTGATAAGGAAACAAAAAATAAATCAGATATGAGCCTTAATGCTTTAGATGATGATACATCAAAGATTAAAGAAAATATCGAAGAAGAAAAAGAGATAGAAAAATTAGAAGTTCCTATTCAAAAAGATATTGATTTAAATACTAATGGGCCAATAGAAATAAAGCTAGTAGAGGATGAGGAAGAAGAAATTCTAGGTGAGGCAGTATCAAGATTTTATATGCTTACTCAAATTGATGAGAATATGAAAACCTA
>JALEQD010000054.1 GCA_022768655.1 Anaeroplasma sp. | reverse complement strand
CACCTTATGTCTTGATGCATGACATTGAATATTTACTGCAACTGGTAAGGATGCGATATGACAAGGATATAAATTGACCTTAACAGCAAGAGCAGTAGTTTTTCCACCTAATCCCATAGGCCCTATATTTAGTTCATTAATTTCCTTTAAGAGTTCTTTTTCAAGCTTTAATGCATCTAAATCAGTTGCCTCATCATCTATATCTCTTGTTAATGCCTCTTTAGCAAGTAATGCTGATTTTTCTAAATTACCTCCAATTCCAACACCAACAACTAGTGGTGGACAGGCTCTACCACCAGCTTCAATAATGGTATCCTTTACAAAATTTTTTATACCATTAATTCCGTCTGCTGGTATAAGCATTTTTACCTTACTCATATTTTCACTGCCTGCACCTTTTGGACAAACAGTAATTTTTAGCTTATCTCCTACAGTAAATTTAATATGAATTATTGCAGGAGTATTATCCTTTGTATTTACTCTATTTAATGGTGATTTAACAACACTTTTTCTTAAATAGCCTTCTGTATATCCTAAAGCTACACCATCATTTATTGCTTTGTTTAAATCGCCATCGATATAAACCTCATTACCAATTTCTACAAACACAATAGTAATACCTGTATCTTGACACATTGGTATGTTTTCATCTTTAGCTAAATTATCATTTTTTATTATTTGTTCTAATATATTTTTTGATAATCCAGCTTCATTTTCCTTACATTCTTTAATTTTAGACAGTACATCATATGGAATATATGTACATGCTTCAATGCATAATCTTTTTACTTCGTTAGTAATTGTTTCTGTTTTTATTGTTTTCATAATTACTTCTTCCTCATATATATTGATTATTATACTAGAAAATGAACCTTATTTAAATAATTAAATAATAAAATGACATTTTTTTATTTAAAAATTATTTTTTTTGGAATATAATGTATTGTAATAAGGAGAGTTTGTATGGAAAATAAGTTTACTGTATGGCTTGATAATAAAAAAAATAATATATATGAGAATTCTTTAATTGATACATCTGATTTAGTTTCATTTCTAGATAATGTTAAAAGTATAATATTCCCTGGATATTTAGAATATTTTAATGATATCTCTGAATTTTTCGAAAATAAGGTTAATAATATAAAACAATTATTAACTAAATTAATAACTAATGTTGAACAAATTGAAAAATGCAAATTAGAAAAAAATAAAATAATTACTGAATTTTTAAATTGTATTCCAGAAATAGATGATTTACTAAAAACAGATATTGATGCATTATTTGAAGGGGACCCTGCCGCAAAATCAAAAACAGAGATTATTTTATGCTATCCAGGCCTACAAGCAATTGTTGTGCATAGAATAGCACATTCTCTACATTTATTAGGTATACCTATTTTACCTAGAGCATTAAGTGAATATGCTCATAGTAAAACTGGTATAGATATTCATCCAGCTTCAACAATCGGTAAATATTTCTTTATTGATCATGGAACAGGTATTGTAATAGGTGAAACCTGTGTTATTGGTGAGCATGTTAAAATATATCAAGGAGTAACACTAGGTGCATTATCATTAAGAGAAGGACAAAAGCTTAAGGGTACAAAAAGGCATCCAACAATAATGGATAATGTTACTATATATTCAGGTGCGTCAATTTTTGGTGGAGAAACTATAATTGGAGAAAATACAACAATAGGTTCAAGTGCATTTATCACATCAAGTGTTGAATCCAATATGATAGTTACTATTCAAGGACAAAAGAAAAAGCATTTAAAATGAGGAGTTAAATATGAAGGTAGAGTATTATAAGGAATATAGCTATAATTTAAATAGAAATATGGAATTTAAGGTTTATGGGCATGCTGGTAAGCCATGTATTGCATTTCCTAGTCAAAATGGTAGATTTTTTGATAATGAAAATCGAGGAATTATAGATTCAATGAAATGGTATATCGATAATGGAAAAATCCAAGTATTTTGTGTTGATTCTGTTGATATTGATACATGGAGTGCTGATTGGAAAAATCCATATGATAGAATGCAATATCAAGAAGCATACTATCGTTATATCATCGAAGAATTTGTTCATAGAGTATATGAGATAAATACTTATGGAAATGGTGGCGGTGTAGCATCTGGTATTTTAGCGTATGGATGTTCTATGGGGGCATATCATGCGATGAATTTCTTTTTACGTAAGCCTGATATTTTTGATGCAGTATTATCATTATCAGGTATATATCATTCAGGATTTTTCATTAAAAATTATAGTGATGAATTAACATTTTTAAATTCACCTATTGATTCATTAGCTTATATGGCATATGATCATCCTTACATTGATTTATACAAAAAAGCAAGAATTGTTGTATGTGTAGGTCAAGGAAATTGGGAAGAAGAATGTATCAATGATACTAGAGCCCTAGATTTCCAAATGAAGCGTTTAGGTATACCTGCATGGTTTGATTATTGGGGATATGATAAGCCACATGATTGGCCTAGCTGGCTTGAACAAACACCACATTTTTTGTATCATATTTTAGATTAATTTTGGCACACCTTTTATATGGTGTGTCTTATTTTTTTCAAGATAAAAAAATGAAAAAAATTATATAAAATTATTGCATAATTGAAAATAAAGTATATAATAAATTCATAGTAAAAATTAAAATGAATTTTTACTTATTTGGGGAGTTTAAAAAGTAAATATTTAACAAGCCAAGAAAAATTTTTGGGAAAGGAAAAAATGAGAAAGATTTGATAATCTTTCAATTCGGTAAACTTCATTGGGAAAGCCAATTATCGAATTACACAACATAGTTAAATACTATGGTGACAATTGTGTTGTAGATGGTATCAATTTAGACATCTACGAGAATGAGTTTGTTACTCTACTAGGTCCATCTGGATGTGGTAAAACAACAACCCTAAGAATGATTGGTGGATTTGAATATCCAACATCAGGCGAAATTATTGTCAATGGAAAAATAATTAATAATCTTCCAGCATATGCAAGACCTATTAATACTGTTTTCCAAAGATATGCATTATTTCCTCACTTAAATGTTTTTGAAAACGTGGCCTTCGGTATCAAAAATCGTGGAAGAAAATTTATGATTGAATTCTATGGTGGAAAAGAAAAAGTAATTCAAGGGACTATAGAAGAAAAAATTAGAATGGGTCATCCCGAAGAAAAGGCAAAAAAAGTATCTTATTTTGATATAAATAGATACTTAAAGGGTAAGCTTAAAGAATCTGTTGAAGCAGCCTTAAAGCTTGTTAATTTATCTGGTTTTGAAAAAAGAAGAATTGATAAAATTTCAGGTGGACAAATGCAAAGAGTTGCGATTGCACGTGCTATTGTCTTAAAGCCTAAAATTTTGTTATTAGATGAACCACTTTCAGCTCTTGATGCTAAGCTTAGACAAAATATGCAATATGAATTAAAGGAAATGCAAAGAAATCTAGGTATTACATTCATATTTGTTACTCATGATCAAGAAGAAGCAATGGTTATGTCAGATCGTATTATTGTTATGAAGGATGGTATCATCCAACAATTAGGTACTCCTAAAGATATTTACAATGAACCTGTAAATCGTTATGTTGCTAATTTTATTGGTGAATCAAATATTATTACAGGTGTTTATATTTCTAAGAATAAGGTTCATTTCCTTGGCGCAACATTTGATGTTGTTGGATATGAATTTGAAGAAAATGAGCATGTTGATGTTGTTATTCGCCCAGAGGACTGGGATGTTGTACCACTTGATAAGGCAAAGGTAGTAGGACATGTAACATCTTCAATTTTTAAGGGTGTTCATTTTGAATTATGTGTTGACATTGATGGTGTTGAATATGTTGTACACACATACGAGGATGTTAAAACAGGACAAATGGTAGGTTTAACTGTCGATCCATATGAAATTTGTCTTATGAAGGTTGATGGTTCTCCTAAAAAGATTGTTCCTATTGAAGAAATCAGTGAAAATGAGGCTAAATAAATATGCAAAAGTCTCATGAAAAAAGAGTAATACCAACACATCAAGTAGCACACCATCTTGATAAAATGGCTAAGCCATATTTAGTTTGGCTATATATTTTAGCGGTATTTCCAATTGCTATAATGATATTTCTTATGTTTGTTGATACAGAAGGAATTCGTTTTGCTGGGATGGAATTTTCAGTAAGTAATTTTCAGGTTTTGACTGAAAATTCAACAATTATAGCATTTTTTAATTCAATTAAATATTCTTTTATTACAACTGCAATATGTATTTTCTTTGGATATCTAGTTGCATATATGCTTTATAAATCAAAAATTAGAAATAAATATTTGATTTTAATAATATTAATTTTACCTATGTGGACTAATATTCTTCTTAGAATAAATGCTTTAGCTTCTGTTTTCAAGGAAAACAATATTCTAACTGATATTTTAGGACTTGATCATGGAATAAATATTATTGGTACTGATATTGCAATTATACTTGGTATGGTTTTTACATATTTACCATTTATGATTATGCCAATATATACATCTTTAGAAAAGATTGATCCACTATTACATGAAGCAGCACTTGATTTAGGAATGACTGATTTCAAAAAATTTTGGAAGGTAATTGTTCCTATGTCAAGTAAGGGTATTATTTCCGGTTCAATTATGGTTTTATTACCTTGCTTATCTGGATTTGCTATTCCTAAAATTTTAGGTGATGGTAATATACTTTTAATTGGTAATATTATTGAACAAAGCTTTATTAATATGTCATATAATCAAGGCTCAGTTCTTGCAATTGTAATTTTAATAATTATTATGGGATCAATTATTATAATTAATAAGGTTGATAAGGAAGGAGAGACATTACTATGACAAATGATGTAATTAATTCTACTTATAATCCAGCTAATTATGAAATAGCCACAGAAGAAGAATATGGCTATAAGCCTCATAAATTATTAAAAAGAATTTGGAAGATTACAAGTATTGTTTTACTTTGTTTTTCAATATTCATGTTGTATTTTTCAATTATTATAATTGCTATTCAATCATTTAATTCATCTGATTCTACTACTGAATTTGCTAATTTTACATTTGAAAATTATTCAAAAATGTTTACTAAAAGCTCATTAAATGATTCAATTATGAATACCTTTATGACAAGTATTTTAGCTACAGCTATTGCTACAGTTTTAGGTACTTTAGTTGCAATAGGAGCATTTTTCTTACCTCCTAAGGTTAAATCTAGATTAATGCTTTTAAATAATATTCCATTATTAAATGCTGATATTGTAACAGGTGTTTCATTAATGTTAATATTTTCATTATTTTTACCTTTAAATAAGCATATATTTGGCTTTTGGACTATTCTTATAGCACATATTTATTTTATATTACCTTATATAATTCTTTCAGTGCTTCCTAAAATGAAGGAAATAGATCCTAATATGCTTGAAGCTTCCTTAGATTTAGGTATTAAACCATTAAAATCAGTTAGGAAGGTTATAATTCCAGCCATTAAGGGTGGTATATTTTCTGGTTTAGTTTTAGCTTTTACAATAAGCTTTGAAGACTTTGTTGTAGGCTATTTTACAACAGGTAATGGATATAATACATTATCAATATGGATATATTCATCAATTGGTAGAAAATCATTATTCCCTGGAGTTTATGCATTTTCAACTGCAGTCACTTTATTTATGATTACTTCAATAATCGCATATAACCTATTGAAAGGACGTTTACATCATGAGAAAGAAAATTAGCTTTTTATTAATGTCCCTTCTATTAATAGTATCTTTAACATCATGTGGTGGCAAGCAAATGCTATTATTTTTAAATTGGGGCGAGTATATTGATGAAGAAGTACTTCAAGCATTTGAGGATAAATATAATTGTACTGTATCAATGGATTTAGGCGAAAGCAATGAAATTTTCTACTCAAAGGTAAGAGGAGGAACAACTGTATATGATGTTGTTTGTCCTAGTGATTACATGGTAGAAAAAATGTATATGAACGATATGCTTGAAGAATTAGATTTTTCAAAATTTAAATTATCTGGATATAATCCTAATAGTGATAATATTAGAACTGGTGTTAAAAAAATCTTTGATGATATGGATGATAATTTAAAAAATAAGCTTAAAGATAATTATAAAACAGGAACAATAAAAAATTATGCTGTTCCATACTTATGGGGTACATGGGGAATCATGTATTCTACTGAAAAGGAAGGATTAGAAAAAGCTATATTATCCTCTGATAATCAGTGGAGCTGTTTATTTGATCGTAATTTTTTACCATCAGGTACAAAGGTTGCAATGTATGATTCACATCAGCATGCATATTATGCAGCATGTAAATATTTAGGCTATGATAATAATGCAGATTTACCACAATCTAAGCTTAATACAATCCGTGAAACAGTTAAAAACATGAAATATGATGCTTGGGGAACTGATAATATTAAAAAAGATATTGTAGCTGGTAATATTGATGTTGGTTTTATGTGGACAGGTGACTTCTTATATTATTATAGTGAAAATGCAGCCAATATAACTATGGAGGCATATTTAGAAAAAGATATCACCTTAAATGATGTTAAAGATATGATTGATACCTTAACTGATTCTAATATAAGAGAATATAAAGCAAAAAATGGTAATACTTATGATATAGGATTTGATTTATTTATTCCTGATGATACTGTTGCTTTTTGTGATAATCTTGTTATTACAAAGGATTCTGCAAATAAGGATTTGGCATACAAGTTTGTTGATTTTATGTCAGCATATCAAACTGCATCATATATTAATGAGGATGAATCAGAACCAATAAGCTATGACGAAGAGGATACATTAACTCCATCATATTCAAATACATATTATGTTGATTATGATGCTGTATTTGTAGATGTGTATAATGATATTGTAGCCTTAAAGGATATTGAATTTGAAGCTTCCTTAGATGAAGAATTTAAAGATGAAATTAATTCAGGATTAGATCCTTATGATTCTACTTTATATTGGATATTCTATGATTATGCGATTGGAAAAAGCTTTGATAAATATTATCCAATTGGTACTACAAAGGGTAGCATATTAGCAACCTTTACAAGAAATTATGTTAATACAATAAACACAACATTTAATAATGCTCGTGCTTAAAAATATAAGGCTATGAAATTTCATAGCCTTATA
>JALEQD010000053.1 GCA_022768655.1 Anaeroplasma sp. | reverse complement strand
GAGAGCGTGTGCGTCTTGACCAAAAATGAAAAATAGAATAAAAGAAGTACCGAAATGCTTTTTTTAATACTGATTTTTATACCAAATTAATATAATAATGATGATCGTTAGAATGAAAAATTTTAACGATTTTTTATTTATTTTTTACAAGGTCAAATAGTGAGCCCAGAGCCCTAATATAATGTAGCTGTACCAAGCGATTGGAGATTGAAAATTATAAAGAAGCGCGTTCCTCCAATATGTGTACACATTATTAATATTACATTCATAGTTCCTCAAGTAGGAATGATGATGACATGTAGAATAAGAATGATTGTTTAGTGAAGGTAAGGGTTCAAGATGCAAGTCATTCCTAAAGAGGTTCTATTAATGTTAACTCGGAGGAAATTATGAAAACAAAATTAACAGTAAAGATTTCAATTAATACGAAATCAAAACAACCAATAGTAACAGCTGATTTGCTATTTCCTAAAACAAACAGGCAGTTTGGAGTGATAAGGGAACTATTCGTGCACTAGTGGCACCATATAATTGACTTGTTAAATAAAAATTAATTATATAATATTGGATTATTGTTTTTTAAAAAATAATAATTTATTAAAAATAATAACAAAATTACCTGTCGGGTAATTGATATTTCGGACAAAAAAGCATATAATAATATTACCCAAAGGGTAATTTACTAAAAGACGGGTGATTTCTTGAAAATATTATATTATGACTCTAAAACTGAGGAAATATGCAATGATTTAAAAAAAGCAACAAAGTATATGGGTGGAAATAAACAATGTGCTATTAGTTTGTTAGCCAGAATAAACGCACTAAGAGCTGCTGATGTTTTAAAGGATATAGTTAAAATGCCACAATTTCATTTTCATAAGTTAGAGAATAAGGGGAAAAATAATAATTTAGAAGGATATTTTTCAATTGATGTTAAGACTAGGAGAGATAAATGGAGAGTTATTCTCGAGCCACTCGATGATGATGAAAATCCATTTATACCATGTAATATTGATGAAATTGCTAAAAAGGTTAGAATAGTTGAGATTAGAGAGGTGAGCAATCATTATGATGAATAATTATGTTGAATTTAAAGATAAAATTGCATTTCATCCCGGATATTATATAAAAGAATATATTGATGATTTGGGTATTACGCAAGAAGAGTTTGCCATTAGATTAGGAACTACGCCAAAAAACATTAGTGTTTTATTAAAAGGAGAACAAAGCTTATCTGTTGAGATAGCTGCTAAGCTATCAAGAATGCTTGGAACAAGTGTTAAATTTTGGTTAAACCTTCAAAGTGAATATGATTCCTTATTAGTTGAAAAGAATGAACAAGATGAACTTGATAGAGAAAGAAATGTATTTAATGTTATTAACTATAAATATTTTGTAGATCATTTTGGTCTTCCAGAGCTTCCAAGAAGAATTAATGAACAAATCATTAAAGTTAGAGAGTTCTTAAAGGTTTCTTCATTAACAGTTTTTGAAAAGACTGAAATAGGAGTAAGTTTTAGAAGTGGTAATTTAGAGATATTCCCAAAAAATATCATTAAGGCTAATATTATGGTTCAAATAGCTACTAATAAAGCACTTGAGTATAAAAATGCACCAAAATATAATAAAAAAATGTTTGTAGAAGCAATTGAATATGCTTTGACATTAACTGAAAAGCATGATGAATTCTATAGATTAATTGAAAAAAAATTATATGAATGTGGAGTAATTTTAGTGTTACTGCCAAATATTGAAGGATCAAAAGTTAATGGAGCTACACGTAAAATTGGCGATAAAATGATGATTATGATGAATGATAGAAAGAATGATTCTGATTCATTTTGGTTCACATTATTTCATGAATTTGGTCATCTAGTAAACGGAGATTATGGAGTGTCTTATAATTATGATACAGAAGACGAAGCAGATAGATTTGCTGAAGATATGTTAATAGATAAGGATAAGTATACAGCATTTATTAAGAATAGTGAATTTACTGTTGAAAATGTTAAGAAATTTGCAAAATCTATTAGTAGAGATCCTGGTATTGTTGTTGGAAGACTACAAAAAGATAACTATATTAGCTTTAGCGATTATAAAATGAATCAGTTAAAGCACAAATATGTTATAGTTTAAGGTTTTATACATTAAAAAAAGATGATTGTAAATTTGAATCCAAGAGTATTGTAATAATTTTATACTTATTAATGCTATCTGCAATTTATTGTTTCATTCTATATTGATAATAGATTAAAAATTGAACAATTATAAATGGCCTTGTTGACGTGTTTTCAGACATTTTAAAGGCCTTTTTCTTTTATATCAACTAGATAAATAAACATAAAAATAAGCAAATTTATGAAAAAAATGGCTAAAATTAATTATGCTGGTTGATATATTTTAGGTAAAAAATACTAATATTGAATAGTGATTATTTTGAGTCAGTGAAAAAATGCTGATTTTTTTATTTATTATTAACCGTGTATTAATAGTACCCCCAGTGTACCTGTATAATGTAATTGCACAAAAGTAATTGGAGATTAAAAATAATAAAGAAGCACTCCTCCAAGAGTAATTACAAATAATAAAACATATATTATTATATTCTTAATGTTAATAAAGCTATCCTAAAGTATATCTTGCCTATCGACTTTTAAATAGCTTTTGGCATAATTGGATTCGACCTTTTGGTGTGGCCTACAATTGCCGAGATATCTGAAAGTGATTATACAAAACAGGCAGAAATATTGATTTATATTTATATTGAAGTGTTTTTATATATTTAATTTAGTATAATTTTTATGCTAAACTGTATATATTTCGATTAAATTACTATTTGAGCCCAAAAATTATCGCATTTTTTATTGCTTTTATTTAATGTCTAATCTAATATATGGGTGAACAAATATTGAACCTGATGGTAACATCACTTCAATTGGTGTAGTTGTCTAAATTCATACAACGGAAATGGTCTAAATTCATTGAATGGATATAAAGCTCAATAGATCTACCGAATTAGTAGGTCTTTTTTGAATATATTTTAAAAGAAACAAAAATAGTTATCGTCAAAACACGAAATGTTAAAAAAGGTGTAATTAATTGTATAGATTATCTTGATAAAAGGTGTAATTAATTGTATAATAAAGATAGTGGTGATGAATATGTATAGAAAATATATAGAGAATTTAATCGAATGGGAAAAAAGCCACAATCGAAAACCATTAATGGTTTGGGGCGCTAGACAAGTCGGAAAAACTTATCTAATTAAAGAGATTTTTGCAAAAGAATATTTTCCAAATAAATATATTTATGTTGATTGTAGAATAGAACATAATTTTGTTGATTATTGTATGGAGCATGTAAATGCTAAAGAAATCATAGAATATTTATCTTTAGATAGAGATATGGTTATTGATAAAGATACCCTTTTAATATTTGATGAAGCTCAAGAATGCTTACCTATAATTACACTTATGAAATATTTTTGTCAAGATTTTAAGGAAATACCCGTTATTGTCACTAGGGCTTTCGCAAAGTCAAACCTTAAAAATAATATTCAGTTAGCTGTTTAGACATCAAAACTGATTATTGAAATATTAATTAGGATTATGATCAATATTAATAGTAAAGGTAAAATAAAAAAATATTACTATTCATTAGT
>JALEQD010000042.1 GCA_022768655.1 Anaeroplasma sp. | reverse complement strand
GAAGAATTAGATAATCAAATGGCTATGTGTATTAATATGTTTGCAAATGCAATGAGTAAAAATCCTACACAAGCATTTGCAAGTATTCAAGCAACAATTGGTGAAAAGCCAATAGAAAAAATGGAAAATAATACTCAAGTAAAGATTGAGATGGAAGATAGTGAGAGGGAATTATTAGAAAATGTATCAAACAGACTACAAAACAAAAATTGAAGAAATTAGAAATAATGAGTATGAGTTTTGTAAGAATAATAAAGAATATTTTATTGGAAATTATGTTCACATAGAAGATGTTGATAATAAGGATAATATATTGCAATTATTTAAAATGTGGGATAGTCAAAAAGAAGTATTAAAAAGCATTGATAAAAATAGATTAAATATTATATTAAAAGCACGACAATTGGGAGTAACTTGGCTAGTACTTGCTTATTCGTGTTTTTTATTATTATTTAATGTTGGTTATTTGATAATAGCTTTATCAAAGACCGAAGAAGATGCAAAAGAATTAATAAGGCGTTTAAGTGTAATGTTTAGTAATATGAAGATGTTTATTAGAGAAGATACACGAGAGAACGAAAATTGGTCTGGATTAAAATATAAAACAACTGCTCTATCAATAGAAATAATTCACAAAGGTAAATCAAGCGTATTTAAAGCATTCAGCAGTAGTAAAAGTGCAGGGCGTTCATTTACAGCTAATTTATTAATACTTGATGAGTGGGCATTTCAGCAATTTGCTAAGGAAATATGGTTAAGTGCTTACCCAACTATAAATAGACCTACAGGTGGTAAAGTAATTGGCTTATCAACAATAGAGAGAGGGACATTATTTGAAGAATTATATGTTGAGGAAAATAATTTTAACAAGATATTTATGCCATGGAATAGTGATCCAAGAAGGACAAAGGAATGGTATGAGAAAACGAAACAGGATTTAGGAGATATGATAACCCAAGAATATCCATTAACAGTGGAGGAAGCATTAACAATACCTGGTGGGAGTTATTTTCCAGAATATAAGCAAGTAATCCATAATACTGACGAAGATATTAATAAACAAGATTATGAAATATATTATTCATTAGATTATGGATTAGATATGTTAGCAGTGTTGGGATTTGGAATAAATTCTAAAGGCAAAATTAAGGTATTTGATGAGATACATGAAAGTGGATTAATTGCAAGTGAAGCAGCAAAGTTATGTTTTCAAAGAGGAATAAGGGTTGCATATGCTCCACCAGATTTATGGGATACAAATAGACATACAGGTAAATCAACTGCTGAAATATTTGGCGAAAATGGCGTGAGTTTAATTAAAGTTAACAATTCAAAAGAACAAGGATGTTTATTAATAAAAGAATATTTGAAAGTAAATGATGAAAAAGATGAACAAACAGGAGAAATATATCAAAGCAGTCAATTACAAATAGTTAATGGTAGATGTCCTAATTTAGAAAAATCATTAAAAAAAATACAAAAAGATAAAAATAAACCAAATATTTATGCTAATGAACCTCATATATTAACTCATATAATAGATGCACTTAGATATTTTGCAAGTGGAAGAACAATGCCAAAAGATTCAACTAAACAAAAACAAGACATTTATAAAGATTTCTTTGGAGAAGAAGAAGGAATTGAATGGATAGATTATTAAAAAGGAGGAATTATGTTTAAAAAGGTTATAAACAAAATAATTGTTTTTATAAAGTGTTATTTAATAAAAGAAGAAGAAAAAAAGACACTTGATGAACAACAATTTGAAGAAGGGTTAAAAAACATAATAGATTATTAATATGGAATGTGGACATAAAGGAAGAAAATACAAAAAAAATATAATGGTTATGAAAGAATTAATAGGATATATGGTAACTGCAGAATATATGTATTGCAATAAATGTAAAAAATATGAGAGGACATATGAAGAAAAGCAAAGAATAAAAAAACAAATAGATGAGGAGGGGAAAAATGGCAACGGATAATTGGAAACTCTATCAAAAAGGAATAGAATACAATGAATCATTAGAATATGTTACAAAGGTACAAACAAACGAAAGATTTGTAAGTGGTGACCAATGGAAAGGTGTTAAGTCAAATGGACTTCCTACACCCGTGTTTAATATAATAAAAAGACCATTGTATCATTTTATTGCATATTTAATATCGAGTCCAAGAAAAATCAAATTTACCTCTAATAATGAGGATTTAACATTACTAAATAGAATAATAGAAAAAAATTGGGAATTAGATAAATTAGATGATAAGATTAAAATTTGGTTAAGAGACGCAGGCGTATCAGGAGATATGGTTGGTCATATGTATTGGGATACAAGTATAGAAAATGAAAATGGAATTATTGGTGATTATTCTGTTGAATGCATTGATGGAACAAATGTATTTTTGGGTAATGCAAATACAAAAATAATAAATAAAAGAGGTAAAATGTTTCAACCATATGTGCTAATTACAGGTAGAGAATTTGTTTCAAGATTAAAGGAAGAGGCAAAAGAAAATGAGATACCTCAAGAAATGATAAATAATATACGAAGTGATGAAGATAATGACAATCTTGCTAGTGAATTAGGTTCAAGAGAAGTTGAAACTGAGGATAAAAAAGCAACATATGTTATTAAATATTGGTTTGATAAAGGAACAAATACTGTTCATTGGAACAAAGAAACACAAAATGTCACAATAGTGAAAGACAAAGACACTAAAATAAAGATGTGTCCTATTTTATTTGAAAATTGGGAACCTAGAAAGAATAGCTATCATGGAGAAGCTTTTTGCACACAATTAATACCTGCGCAAAAATTTATTAATAAACAATATGCAATAGCAATGATACACTCGTTATTAGCGGCACTACCTATAAGGATATATGATAAGAGTAGATTACAAAAACTTACAAATCAGGCTGGTGCAAGTATAGGTATAATTGGGGATCCTACTAATGTTATTAAAACAGTAGAGGGTAGCCCAGTTCCAGAAACTGTAATGAGTATTGTTGATAGAGCAAAACAATCTACTAATGAAAGTATAGGGGTTAATGATGTAATGTTAGGAAATGTAACCCCTACAAATGCAACAGCAATTGTTCAAATTGTAGAACAGTCTTCTACAACATTACTAAACCAATCAACAGCATTGAATAATTTTTTAGAGCAATATGCTGAAATTGCATATGAATTTATAAAAAATTATTATGGTGAAATAGGTAGAAATGTTTATGATGAAAAAACTAAAACAAGCGAGGTGTTTGTTGCATCTAACATAAAAGGAAATCCAAGACCTAAAATAGAAGTTGGTTCAAGTAGGTGGTGGAGTGAAAATGCATCAATTCAAACACTTGATAATATGTTTAGCAAAGGTGTTATAGACATAATTCAATATTTAGATAGATTGCCAGACGATATTATTCCAAGAAAAGATGAATTAATTGAATCTTTAAAGGCAACAACAAATAATGCAATACCACTACAAATAAACGATTCTCAACAATCTTTGCCTTTAAGTTCAACACAATTATAAATAT
>JALEQD010000039.1 GCA_022768655.1 Anaeroplasma sp. | reverse complement strand
CCTTTGGTGCTTTAATATAACCAATTTGCTGGCCAATTTCTATTGTTTTTTCCATTGAACGACCAAATATTGCAATTTTACGATTATTATCTACACAGGCTTGAACAATTTGCTGTACTCTAAACATATTTGATGCGAATGTAGCAACAATTATTCTATTTTTGATTTTTGAGAATAGCTCATTAATTGACGCACCTATCTTTTTTTCTGAATCGGAAAAGCCTTCCTTTAGTGCATTAGTAGAATCGGCAAGTAAGCATAACACATTCCCCTCTGCTCCTAGGCTAGAAAGCTTATCATATTCTGCTTCTGGACCAACTGGAGTGAGGTCGATTTTAAAATCACCAGTATGTACTATACAGCCTAAGCTAGTTTTAAATACAATCGCAAAGGCATCAGGAATAGAGTGATTAACTCTAATAAAAGAAACCTCAACATCCTTAAATTTATAGACAAAGTGACTTTTAAACTCTACAATTTGTGTCTTATTAAGTAAATCTGGATACTCCTCTAGCTTATTTTCAATTAAATCAACAGTTACTCCTGCAGCAAATATTTTTGGTATTCTTACCTTTTTTAGTAAGAAAGGAATACCACCAATATGATCTTCATGACCATGCGTAATAAAAAGACCAACAATTTTATGCTCATTTTCAATCAAATGAGAATAATCAGGAATAACATAGTCAACTCCTAATAGATGCTCATCTGGAAATAGAATACCTGAATCTACAATGAATATCTGTTCAAGATAGTCAATAACATACATGTTCTTTCCTACCTCGCCAAGTCCTCCAAGTGCGTATATGCCAATTTCAGAACGACTTTTTATTTTATCCATTAGAACCTCCGTTTATTTGAAAAATTTACCATTTTTATCTACTTACAATTATATTATAATTCTTTCCATAATTCAAAGAATATATGATAAAATATGAAAAATTTATGAAAATTTAAAAACAATAGATTTATCGAAAACATTATGATATAATACATTAGACTTAAAAAAATATTAAGGAGAATTAATTATGAGAGCTAGTAGAATGCTAATATCAACACTTAAAGAAGCACCAAATGAAGCTAAAATTGATTCACATGTTCTTTTACTTAGAGCTGGAATGATAAAAAATGAGGTTGCTGGTGTTTATAATTATTTACCATTTGGATTAAGAGTTTTAAATAAAATTGAAAACATTATACGTGAGGAAATGGATAATGCTTCATGTATTGAAATATTATGCTCAGCTATTCAGCCTAAGGAATTATGGGTTGAATCTGGTCGTTGGATGAAGTATGGACCAGAATTAATGAGATTTAAGGATAGACATGAGCGTGAATTTTGTTTAGGCCCAACACACGAAGAAATTTTCACATCAATGGCAAGAGATTTAATTAAAAGTTCTAAAAATTTACCTATTAATTTATATCAAATTCAAACAAAATATAGAGACGAATTACGTCCAAGATTTGGTTTAATGCGTGGTAGAGAATTTATAATGAAGGATGCTTATTCATTTGATAAGGATGAAGAAGGATTAAATGTATCATATCAAAATATGTACGATACATATACTAAAATTTTTACTAGATTAGGCTTACATTTCCAACCTGTTTTAGCTGATACTGGTAATATTGGTGGTAATGGTTCTCATCAATTTATGGCACTTTCTGATATTGGTGAATCAGAAATTGCATATTGCGATGCATGTGGATATGCTGCCGATGTTGAAAAGGCAACAACAAAAGAATCTGAGCTAGACAATAGTGAAATGCTTCCTATTTCACTTGTAAATACACCTAATCAAAGAACAATCGAAGAAATTACAGCATTTTTGAATGTTGATCCTAAAAAAACTGCTAAAACTATTATTTATCATGATTATGTAAATAATAAGCTTGTTGCCGCAGTTGTAAGAGGAGATAGAGAAATTAATGAAATTAAGCTTGTTAATGCTATTAATTCTAATGAAAACTATTTAGAGCTTGCAAAGGAAGAAGAAATAGTTAATTTAGGTAGTATTCATGGCTTCTGTGGACCAAAGGATTTAAATTGTGATATATATGTTGATTTAGAGGTTGCAGCAATGAAAAACTTTGTTATTGGTGCAAATACAATAGATTATCATTATTTAAATGCAAATTTTGGTAGAGATTTTAATGGTACTGTATGTGATTTAAAGAAGGCAGAAGCAGGTGATTTATGTCCTTGTTGTGGAAAACCATTAAAAATTGAAAGAGGAATTGAGGTTGGACAAATATTTAAGCTTCAAACAAAGTATAGTGAAGCAATGAAGTGTACTTATGTTAATGAAGAGGGTAAAAACATACCAATGGTTATGGGATGTTATGGTATTGGTGTTACAAGAACATTACAATCAATTGTTGAACAATATCATGATGAATTTGGTATTAAGTGGCCTTTAAATGTAGCTCCATATCACGCAGTAATTGTACCAATCAATTATAAGGATGATGCACAAAAGGAATTAGCTGAATCAATTTATAAGAAATTGATAGAAAATAAGGTTGAGGTTATCATTGATGATAGAGACGCTAAGCCTGGATTCAAATTTAAGGATTGGGAATTAATTGGTATTCCATATATGGTTGTATGTGGAAAGCGTGCAGCTGAAGGAATTGTTGAATTTAAGAATAGACAAACAATGATAAAAGAAGAAGTAACTATACTTGAGGCAGTAGAAAGAATTATATCTCAAGTGAAAAATATATAATTATAAGATGCTATAAAATTTTAAAAAATGGTACTAGAAGTAATGACATTGAGTTGACAGTAAAATGTCAATTAGTTCATTCTAGTGCCATTTTTTTGTTCTATAAAAAGAAAATCATCAATACTTTTTCATTCTTTTTTTCTTTGTATATAATATCATGTATAGAATTAACTAATAAATGAATGTATAATAAATATATAGAGGTGATTAATAATGGACAATATTGAAAGATTGAAAAATATAATTAAGGAAAGCAAAAACATAGTAGTTTTTTCTGGGGCTGGTCTATCAACAAATTCTGGCATTCCTGATTTTAGATCTGCTGATGGAATTTATAGTCAAAAAACAAGCTCAAATTATACTCCTGAAGAAATCATATCTCATAGTTTTTTTATGAAATATCCAGAGGAATTTTATAAATTTTATTTTACTAAAATGGTATATTTAGATGCAAAGCCTAATCCTGCACATTATTATTTTGCTGAATTAGAAAAGGATAAAAATGTTACTATTGTTACACAAAACATTGATAATTTACATCAATTAGCTGGTTCAACAAATGTTATTGAGCTTCACGGAAGTACAAAAAGAAATTATTGTATGAAGTGTAATACCTTTTATGATATTGAAGAATTAGATCAAACTAAGGTTCCATATTGTAGCTGTGGTGGAATGATAAAGCCAGATGTTGTTTTATATGAGGAGCCACTTGATGATAATGAAATAGGAAAAGCAATTAAAGCAATAAGAAATGCTGATACAATGATCGTTGTAGGTACATCATTAACAGTTTATCCTGCGGCAGGTTTTGTAAGACATTTTAGAGGAAATAATCTTGTTTTATTGAATAAAAGTCAGACACAATATGATTCAGTAGCTGATGTTGTAATACACGAGGATATTGTAGACATTATAAAAAAAATCAAAGAATAATTTTTATTATTTATCAAAATATTGTCGAATTATTATATAGGTTATGCTATAATAATTTTGTAAAATTTTTATTGATATGGAGAGTATTATGGAACAAAATATTAAAATATTTACACTATCATCTAACAAGCCATTGGCTCAAGAAATAGCTCAAAATATGGGATTAGAGCTAGGTGCTTGTGAGGTAAAAAGATTTGCTGATGGAGAGGTTAATGTTCAAATTGATGAAACAGTACGTGGTGCTGATGTATTTGTTGTTCAGTCAACATGTCCTCCAGTTAATGATAATCTTTTTGAATTATTAATTATGTGTGATGCATTAAAAAGAGCATCAGCTAAAACTATTAACCTTGTTATTCCATATTATGGATATTCAAGACAAGATAAAAAGGCTAAATCAAGACAACCAATAACAGCTAAGCTTATTGCGAATATGCTAGAAAAATCAGGAGCTAATCGCGTTGTGTATATGGATATTCATGCAACACAAATACAAGGATTCTTTAATATTCCTGTTGATAATTTAATCAGCTTACCTATTTTGGGTGGATATTTTGCAGAAAAAAATTTAGAAAACATTGTAATTGTTTCGCCTGATCATAACGGCACAACTAGAGCAAGAGATTATGGTAAAATATTAAATGCACCAATTG
>JALEQD010000036.1 GCA_022768655.1 Anaeroplasma sp. | reverse complement strand
GTCAATTTCAAATACAGTATCAATTGTACCATTTTCTAATGTTACTAACAAGCCCTCTATAGTCTCTATAGAACCAACTTCATTTCCAACTTGTATAGTACAATCTAAATATACCTTGTTATTTGTTGCATCAAATCTTACTTGACATTATAGGGAGTTCGCGTTTACAGTTCAGTAATATTAAATAAAAATGTCCATTTAATACAATAATAAATGGACACATTATATTTAAAGCTTTAAAATATTAATATTTTCGATATCATCTAATAATATCTCAATAATCTTATTTTCTTTTTGAAGTCGTAAGCCAGTTTTATCAACAGAAAGCACTACTCCCTCATAAGTAGCTGTTTTAGTATATATTTCTGCAAGAACATGAATTCTATAATAAAGCATTGCTTCAATATCCTCAATTCTATGCTTTGCAACATGCTTTCTTGTCTTTATTCTCGAATCAAATGTTTCTTGATTACTTGAAACAGTATTATGCTCTGTAACAGAATCAATAAACAATAATGGATCGTTCATTTTCATTTAAAATAATCACCTAATATATACTATGCCAAAAATATATTATTAATTACTATTTTTTAATTTCTTAGCTATAGCAGCTGCGGCTATTGCACCATCACTAACTGCTTTAGAAACCTGCAAAAGTCCACCAACACAATCTCCACCAGCATACACACCATCAATATTAGTTTTCATATTTGAATCAACCTTGATGAAATTACCATCAAGCTCAATACCAATATGCTTTGCTAGTGAAAAAGCAGTTTGACTTCCAATCGCAATAAAAGCACCATCCATTTCATAGGTATTATTAACAGTTGTTATTGATTCTAATTTTTCATCACCATTAAAGGATACTATTTTTTCTTTTACAACCTTAGCATCTTTAACATCAACTAATAATTCCTCTCCATTTGTAAATATTGTCAAATCAGGAATCATATTTTTCAATACCTCATATTCATGAAGCATATAATCCTTATTACCAATAATACAAGTTTTTTTCTTACGATAGAAAAAACCATCACATGTAGCACAATAGCTTACCCCTACTCCTTCAAATTTAGAAGCAATGGCAAGCTTACCCTTTTGTGATCCTAGGGCAAGCATAAGTGTTTTTGCTTTATAAATTCCATTTTTACATTCAACACTAATACCATCATATGGTTCTATTTGTAATACCTCATCACTAACAATTTCAATTCCTAAGCTTTTAGCCTGTTCTATTCCGTTATTAATTAAATCAATTCCACTAATAGATTTAAAGCCATAATAATTTTCAATTAAATGAGCCTTTTCTAATGAACCATTATCCTTTGCGATTACAATTGGATTATAGCCATATCTTTTTAAATATATTGCTGTTGAAATACCACATGGACCTTTTCCTATAACAATACAATCATAAATTATATTACTCATATGTTTTAATCCATTTAACTAATTCATTTTGAGGTAAATAACCAACCTTTTTATCAGTAAGCTTTCCATCTTTAAATAATATTAATGTTGGTATTGCTTGAACTGAAAATGCTAAAGCTAGTTCCTCTTCCTCATCAACATTAATCTTACCAATTGCATAACCATTTTCTTCATTTATTTTTTCCAAAACTGGTGTAAGCATTCTACATGGTCCACACCAAGTAGCCCAAAAATCCACTACACATAATGAATTATTTTTGATAAAATCATTAAAATTTTCTTTTGTAAGATGTTCTAACATATTTTTTCCTCCTAACGTTCCTTATGCTTATAATCTAACAAATTAATATCTACCTTTTCAATAAAATCTTTTCCCTTCATTGAATCAGGCTCGTCCATAAATACAGTATTGCTATCATTAACCTGCTCAGACGCTAAAAATAACATAATTGCTGCACAATTACTTAAATTCAAACTTCTTATTTTATCTGTTGTAGGAATACGATAACAATCATCTAAATTATCCTTTAAAATATCATAGGCTATCCCTGTTGATTCAGCACCAAATATTAAATATATGTCCTTATCTGTTTTCCTAAAATCAATTGTTGATGGAGACTTATGTCCATATCTAGTCAAAAAATAATATTGCCCTTTATTTTTAGATTTGAAATCCTCAAAATTCTCATATACCTCATAATTAATATATTCATAATAATCAACACAGCTTCTTTTTAATCTATTTTCATCTAAGCTAAAGCCTAGTGGCTTAATAAGATGAAGCTTAGCATTAAAGCCAACACAGCTACGCATAATATTACCAGTATTTTGTGGAATTTCCGGATGATATAATACTACATTAATTTTCATAAAAAATACCTTTTTTAAAAAATATTACTCACACTGCTCACAGGTCAAAGTATATTCATCACAATCTAATACCCTTACTCTTATTCTTTGACCTAGCTTAAGTTCTTCCTTTGCACATACATAAATACATCCATCTATTTCATCAGGAGCATATCCATCTCCACGTGCAACGTACATAAAGTTTTCTTCATCATAATCAATAATAAACACATCATCAATTATTTTTCCAATTAATTCTTTATTTTTTTCAAGATTAATTTGTTGTTGTAATGCCATTACTTTTTCAAATCTTTTTTGCTTTACAGATTCAGGAATATCATTAGGGTAATCAACTGCCTTAGTACCCTCCTCTAATGAAAAAGTAAATGCACCTAATCTATCAAATCTTACTTCATTCATAAAGCTTAATAAATTATCAATATCCTCTTCGGTTTCATAAGGAAAGCCCACAATTAAAGTTGTTCTTATTATTGAATTAGGTATTTTTGTTCTAATTTTTTTAAACAAATCCAATAAAAACTCTTTATTTCCTCTTCTATACATTTTCTTTAAAAGCTTATCCTCACTATGCTGAATTGGAATATCAAAATAGGGCATAATTTTAGGATTATCCTTGATAAAATCAATCAATTCATCTGTGACAATATCTGGGTATAAATATAATAATCTAACCTTAAAATCACCAGGAATCATAACAATCTGCTTTAAAAGCTCAACAAGCATTAGCTTATTGTATAAATCAAATCCATATTTTGTAGTATCCTGAGATATTAAATTAATTTCATATACACCATCATCAACATGCATTTTAACCTCAGATACTATTGATTCAATTGTTCTGCTTTTCAATCTTCCTCTAATTAATGGAATAGCACAAAAGGCACAATGATTTAAGCAACCCTCAGATATTTTTACATACCTCATATAATTTGGTGTTGAATAAATTCTATTATTAAAATCATATTTTTCAAAATCATATTTTGAATCAATAACCTGATTAATAATTTTAGCAATATCAGAATATTCTGAAATACTTATAAAGCGATCAACCTCTGGAAGAAGCTTTTCAACCTCTTCTTTATATCTTTGTGGTAAGCAACCACAAACTATAAGCTTTGCACCATTTTCTTTATAATCGGCAAGCTGTAAAATTGTATCAATAGCCTCCTTACGAGCAGATTCAATAAATGCACAGGTATTAATCATTATTAAATCAGCATCCATAGGTGATGAAACTAAAGTCATTTTATTTTTACATACACCTAAAATCATCTCTGTATCAACTTGATTTTTAGCACAGCCCAAGCTAACCATATATAAATTCATCTAAATTTTTACCTCTCGTACTACTAAATTACTAATGCCATAACAAATGCACTTAGAAATCCAATTATGAATAATAATATACTTGATAGCACGCCTTTCTTTTTCAATATAATTGAATATATTAATCCAAAGGCAATGCCAATTGGATATAACAATATTTTATTTTTAGTATCAATATCTAAAAACATAATATTTAATTTTGATAATATTAAGATGACAAATACTGCCATCATACAAGAAACAGAAGATAAAAGTAATGAAGTGATAATACTAAAAATATAATTCTTTTTCATACCTTTTTTATAATATATATCTTCATTTTCTTTCATTTTTGAATATTTTAATTCAATTTTTCTAGTTAATTTTATTTCTTGCCTTTCACTTCTTACGATAAATAAGCAATTGTCACAATTATTTATTTCTAAGCTAGCCAATATAAGTAAAAATAACGATATTGCAGTTGATGATAAAGAAACAGAAATAAAGACAATAAATGATGTATTATCTAGCACATTTCGTAATGCTTCATTATTCATAATCATTTCAATTAGCTTATAAGCTAATAAAAAAATTAAAAATAAACAAGAAGTAAAAATACTAAATTTTGAAAAGCCCCTTTGTTTTCTTAAAAATTTTTCTTGCATAAGCAATTCCTTTTCAGAAATATGCTTTTTAATAATAATTTCATCAGAAGCTTCAGCTTCTTCTATAGAATCATTTTCTAATGGATAATCATCTAAATCATTATTTTTTTCAAAATTTGATGATTTAAGCTTAACAGTATGATTTTTCATATAATCAATAGTAATAAAAGTATTACAGTATGGCTTATCAGGAGTAAAAGCCTGATCATCATATTTCTTTTTAACACTAATATTTCCATTTTTAAATTCAATTACAAAATTTATATAGCAATCATACAAATTTGAAGCTAAATCAATTCTTTCAAAGAAGGTAGAATTTTTCTTTTGCTTTTCATATAATTTCTTTAATGCAACAAGCTCTTTAAATATTTTTTTTGCAGTTTTTTTATATGTATATTTATCGAAATTTTCAAGCAACCAAAAGAAAAAAGTATCAGACACTATTTTATATAATTCAATTTCATCAAATTCACAAACTAAATTCTTAATCGCGTCAAAAATTGGACAATTCGCATTTCTCATTTGAAAAACAGATTTAAAGCCTACCTTGTGAGCAAGAATCATACAAAATCTTGGATTTTTAACAATTTTTACTGCTCTTCTAAATCTTTCTTCATCAGAAATAAAAATATTTGAAATAAAGCTTCTTAATGACTCAACATAATCAAACTCAAAATAAGTAGTTAAATATTCATATGTAAATGGATCATGAATATTTTTTTCAATATAATATGCATCAGCATATAAATATGGATCAATTTTTTCATTTGCATAGGTTTTACTGATACCTAAATCCTCCATGAATGCATAAATAGCCTTATGATTTTCGCCATTTACTCTTAGTCTATAAACTAATCCCTTAAAGGATAATGCTTCACCATTAATAACTACTCTCTTATCATTACAAAAAAGATAAATCAAAAATGTAGCAACATTATTTTTATATTTACAATCTGTAATAATTGATACAACATCTTTAACAAGCTTTTTATCATTATATTTTACAAATTTTAATAATTTTTTTGTGTTTGTAAAAATATCATCAATCGCAAGTCTAAATGATTTTGAATAATTAATACCTAACTCATTTAAATCCTTACAGCCCATTTCATTAAAGACATAAGTTTTATTTTTCTTTGCCACAATGATCCTCCTATAATTCTTTGCTATCTAAAATAATAGTTACTGGTCCGTCATTAAGTAATTCAATTTTCATATCAGCCCCAAAGACTCCCATTTCTACATCTATATTATTAGCCCTTAATTGGTTACAATATTCATTATAATATTCATTTGCTTTTTCAAAACTCATTGCATCAGTAAATGATGGTCTATTACCATGCTTACATGATGCATACAATGTAAATTGAGAAATAGCTAGTATTTTTCCATCTACATCCTTTAAGCTTTTATTCATCTTTCCGTTTTCATCCTCAAAAATACGTAGACCAATTGTTTTTTTAACTAATAAATCAATTTCTTTTTTTCCATCATTAGTCTCAAAGCCAACAAAAAGAAGAAAACCCTTATCTATTTTACCTGTTATTTTATCATTAACAGTACATGAAGCATACTTACATCTTTGAACTACTACTCTCATAAATTATCTCTTTCAATATTGTATACAAACTTTATTTTTTTCATGTTAACGATCATAGTTTCTAATTCTATCAAATTAGAAGTTAAAACCTTAAGCTTAACTACAGTTTCTAAATTTAAATTACTATTTGCAGAAATAGCAAGAATTGACATATTACAAGCTGATACAGTATTCATTATTTCAACAAGTAAATTAATATTACTTGTAGCAAAAATTTTAATATTAACAGGATATTTTCTTCCAGGATTAGTAGCCCATTTAAGTGGAAGGAAGCGTTCCTTTTGGAAATTTACTAAATTCTTGCAATTAGCATGATGTACTACTATTCCATTTCCTTTTGTAACATAGCCTATAATATCATCACCTGGAATAGGATTACAACAGCTTCCAAGGTGAAGCTGAGGATTTGTAAGGCCTTCAACTACAACACCTGTTTCACTATTTGTTGTAAGAATTTTATTATTTCTTTCTATTTGTCTTGCTAAAGCCTCTTCTGTTTTATTTTCATCTCCAATAATTTTACTTACAACTGTTTTAGGAGATAAATTACTTTTAGCTATCTCTAAATATAAATCTTCAATTGATGAAACATTATTTTTTTGGAAATTCTTTTTAACAAAATCATCTGTAAGCTCAAATGTAACCTTACATAATCTAAGCTCATCTTCAAACATTGTTTTACCCTGACTAAGTAATACATCTTTGTTCTGCTTATTCAAGAAATTTTTAATCTTATGCTTAGCATGCGTAGTTTTTGCGATTCTTAACCAGTTTTCAGATGGTCCAAAGGAATTTTTATTTGTTTTAATTGAAATAATATCTCCAATTTGAAGCTCATAATCAAGTGGAACAATATGATTATTTACTATTGCACCAACAGTGGTATTTCCTATGTTAGTATGAATTTTATACGCAAAATCAAGTGGTGTAGATCCACGAGGTAGGTCAATTACCTCACCAGTTGGAGTATAAACATAAACATTTGTATTTAAAATGTCTTCCTTAATTGTATCAACATAATCTTTAGCCTCTGAAGGCTTTTCTTCTTCTGAGAATTTAAGTAAATCACCATACCATTTTAATTTTTGTGCAATTTCAAATTGTTCCTTTTCCTTTGAATACTCAACATTCTCCTTATATGCCCAGTGAGCAGCAATACCATATTCAGCTACCTTATCCATTTCCTCAGTTCTAATTTGAACCTCGAATGTAAATCCATCATTGCTTATTACTGTAGTATGTAATGATTGATACATATTAGGCTTAGGTACTGCAATATAATCCTTAAATCTTTTAGGTACTGGTGTATATTTTGCATGTATTAATCCTAATACCTGATAGCATTCTCCAATTGTACCAACAATAACTCTAATAGCTAATACATCATAAATATCCTCAAAGGCTTTATTTTGATTAACCATTTTTTTATAAATACTATATATATTTTTAATTCTACCTTTAATTTGTAAAGAATTAAATTTGTAGCCAGATAATTCTTTTTTGATATCATCAATTGTATGATCAATATTTTGCATTCTAACAGATTGATCTGACTTTATTTGAGAGGCAATTTTTTGATACATCTGAGGATTAACATATTTTAACGCAGTATCCTCAAGCTCAGCTTTTATGCGGAACATACCTAGCTTATGAGCAAGTGGGGCATAAATTTCAAGAGTTTCCTTTGCAATACGAACCTGTTTTTCACCTGCTAAAGCACCTAATGTTCTAATATTGTGTAATCTATCAGCAAGCTTAACGACAATTACACGAATATCCTTTGCCATCGCTAGTAGCATATGCTGATGATTTTCTGCTTGTTTTTGTTCTAGTGAGGCAAATTTTAATGAGTTTAATTTCGTAACACCATCTACTATTTCGGCAATATCTGTACCAAACTTCGTTTTAATATCAGCAATTTCTTCATCTGTATCCTCGACAACATCATGAAGTAAACCAGCACAAATTGTGGCTGGACCAACATGAAGCTCAGCCAAAATACAAGCAACACTAAGTGGGTGGATTATATAAGCCTCACCACTTTTTCGATATTGTCCCTTATGCTTACCATCTGCAAGATCAAAAGCAGATTTTATTAAATTTTGGTCTTTTTCTTTGTGAATATATGTACTAGTTAAAGTAAATAAATCATTATAACTAATTCCACTCATAAAAACACCTCCCAAAAATTAAATAAAATTATTCCCCTTCAAATTCTACCAATGTATAAACATCATAATCATGCAATAATTCTTTACCCTTTAAATCAATTAAATCAACCACAAAAGCAACACCTACCACCTCTGCACCAAGCTTCTCACATAAATGACAAGCGGCTAAAGCAGTACCACCAGTTGCTAAAAGGTCATCAACTAAAACAACCTTGTCGTTCTTTTTTAATGCATCTAAATGCATTGATAATGTGTTTGTTCCATATTCTAATTTATATTCTTCATTTATTGTTTCTCTTGGAAGCTTTCCTGGCTTACGTACAGGAACAAACCCAATATTAAGCTTTGTAGCTACAGGACAGCCAAATATAAATCCTCTAGCTTCAGGACCAACAATAACATTTGCCCCCTTTGATTTAGCAAAATCAGCTATTTTGTTTGTTACATAATTAAATGCCTCGCCATCCTGCATTATTGGTGTAACATCTCTAAAGATAATTCCCTTTTTCGGAAAATCAACAATATTAGCAATATATTTTTTTAAATCCATAAACTTAATACCTCACACTTCTTATGTAATTATACATAAGATTATAACATATTCTTTATTGTACTTAAAGAATTTTAAAAAATAATAGGAGGTTTTATTATAAAAAAAATAGGTG
>JALEQD010000010.1 GCA_022768655.1 Anaeroplasma sp. | reverse complement strand
TACACTTAGGTTGTCTGGATTACTGTAGTAATCCTTAAATAATACATCATTTGTTAAATTAAAATTTGGTTCATTTAGATTTTCATTTTTCATATTTCTTTTTCTCCTTATTATTATAATTTGAAGTAAAAAAAATAAGGTTTTTTACTCCTTCATATAAATAATAGTTAGAATTATATAGTTTTTTTAAAAAAAGTTTTAAAATATGAAAAAATTAATATAATGTCAAAAATGGATATATTTCAATAATTTTGAAATATATCCATTTTATACTTTTATATTTTTCTTAATATGATTGAATAAATATATGATGTACTAGTTGCTTTAACAACTATAGTTGTTTCCTCAGTACAATTAATTGTATATTCATCAGCTGTTACTGCTACATTATTAACTGTGTAATTATGTTGGCCTGGATAGCTTAAAATTGTAAATGAATATCCACTCTTAACAGTTAATGTGATTGTTGTGTTTGTATTAAATTGTGTATAACCAGCTGTATTATAAGCAAGCTTACCATTTGATGAAGTATTTATTGATAAACCATTCCACTCTACTATTGTACTTGAATTTTCAATTGCTTGAGTATATGTATATGATGTACCTGTAGAAGATTCCTCGCCATTAAAGAAATAATATATTGATTCATCAGCTATTACTTCATTTGAATCACCATTCCATGGCTGAGAATAAAATTTTAGTGCGCCATTTGTAACACCAAATATTTTTGAATAATCTGAATAATTACTTGCTAAAGTGGCATCAGTTATTACTGTACATCCAGTAACTGATGTAGATATTGCACCAGCACCTGTATTATTATATTCATAGAATTTTATTGTATTAAGATTAGGGGCAACAGAGCTCATTTTTACATATCTTTGATTTTTTGTTGTGCCATCTGTATATCCTTTTGTTGAAATATGGCCTGCAAGTGTTGAATTCATTATCATTACACTTGAATAAATATTCCAAGGACGTGCAATTGCGGTATTACCTGCTGATATTACATCACTATCAGCTGTAAAATTACATTCATTGAAGATTGCACCATATTCAATGTAATCAGATTCTCCTTTATTAGAGCCCTTAAAGGCTGTTATAAAGCCACCATCTGTTTTACCTGTTGAAATAGAATGTATTTCACATCTATAAAAATATGTTGTATTATTAGTACCAAAAATAAAATCAGTTGTACCAGAAATATAGGTATTTTTTATTATTTGTCTACCTGTCATTAATTCTAATGTATCCTGATAACCTAATAATTTACAATTATCCATAATGAATTTATCAGTTTGAACTAGTAGTGCTAATGCTCTATGCTCGTTATAATTTGTACCAAATGCTTGATTAAATACATCTACACTATTCCAATAATTAGAAATTGTTAGATTTTTAATTGTGACATTTGTAGCTTTAGATCTTATTGCGACAGTTTGTGTTGAATCTGTAACCTGCTCAAATCCTGATTCATCTTTAATACCATATAATGAATTCCATTCAATAATAGTATTATCTTTGCTAGTTCCACAAATTGTTAAATTAGGTATATTTATTTCTAATTTTTCATTGTAAAGACCATCAGCTATTAATAGATATTTTTCTTGTGTTGATGATGTATTTAATTCTAAATATTCTAATGCTTCTTCAATATAAGTAAACATATTATAATTATCAACTATTGCTCCAATAATACCTGTATATGTCTTATCTACTTTAACTTGGGCAATATTATTAATTATAGAAACAGATGTATTAACAACAGATACCTTAAAGCTATCTTGCTTTGTAATATCACCGATTGTTACAGAAACTGTGATTGTATATGTTCCCTCTACATCTTTATTAAATGAAGAAGAATCAATTGTGTATTCAGAAGACAATAATATTACATCAGCGGTTGTTCCTTCAATTGTTGAATTTTTAGTAACTGTTAGATATGAACTATCAAAGCTTTCTCCTAAATTATATATTCTTTTTATAGTATGATTATAATAAACGCTGTTTCCGGCTGTAGAGCCTGAAGATAATAATTCAGTTTGATTAAAACCTAATGAAATACTGTTTAATATTTCATTAGTAGGATTTGCTTCAGTTGTATTATTTTCAATTATTGCAAATATAGCTAAACGATTTGAAGATGAATCAACAAAATATGTTTGTCCTTGTGTAATATTAAGCTTATAGGCATAAGCAATTTTGTTTGATTTACTTCCAGATATTGTTGTAACTATACTAGAATTAATTCTTAATTCACCAGATTTTGATTGATCAGATGTTGTAAATTTTGAATCTGTTATTGTAAAGTAAATAGTAACTATGGTTGTTTTTTTAGCTGTAATTGTATAGCCTACTGAACCACCATTTGTTGTTCCACCAGGTAAAAATGCGGTTGTAAATGTAAGATTAGAAGAATCATTAGCTACTGCGTTTGAATAATTTTTAGAAATTTTTGGGTTAATACCTGTTGTGGTTACACTGAATGAATCACCATCATAAATTTTACTTCCTGAAGTATATGATGTTCCAACATCTATATCATCTGCAATTATTCCTGATACATTTGATTTTTCAGTCCATTTTGCATATAAGGTAGTGTTTGCTGTTGGAATAAATTCATCATTTGCTTTTGTTGTAAGGCTTGAATCTAAATACCAACCACCAAATGTATAGCCTGTTCTTTCTAAGCTAGGTAATGTAATACTATTTCCTTCAACTACAGTTAGAGGTTCTTTTTCTACATCAGTAGTATTTGTATTAAATGTTATTGTAAATGTTTTTGTTTCAATTTTTCCACCAGTTATATCAGTAGATGGAGTAGTCATATTTTTTGTTAATGTACCTGCATATTTTTGACAATCTATTTTTGCTTGTTCTGGTGTTGTAAGTAAAGTAACCTTTGATTTTTGATTTGTACTATCATAATAGAAAGCACTTGAATCTGTATCAAATGTTTGATTATAACAATTTTCATTTGTTACAGCTTTTGTTCTTGATGAAACAACTGTACCATTATTTGTACCACTACAGCCATTAAATACATTATTATATAGCTTAGCTGCACCTATACGGTTTACAAAGCCTAATGAAGTACTTTCACCACCTGTTTTCATAACCATAGGGTTTTTTACTTTTTCAAAATAACAATTTTCTATAAATGCATATGCTCCAGCATATATTTGCATATTTGTACCTGTTGAACCATAATAATAGTTATTATACATATGCATATTTGCTTGTCTTGCAAATGGTAATCTTGATTGACATTGGTCGTAGAAGTTATGATGAAATGTAAAGTTTGCACTGTGCTGTGTATCACCACCACCAACTAGACCTGTCTTATGAGTTTTGTAATAATGATTATAAGATATAGTAACATTTGCTACATATTTAAAATCTGTACAACCATCACCCTCATGTTTATCCTGTTCATTACATACATCCCAATAATTTACACCTAAATTGAATGTATTATTATGTACCCAATAATATTTTGATGTGAAATTAGATAATGATTCAGTGTTTTCACTTGATCCACCCTCAAAGCTACAAGCATCCTCTGTATAATCATTAAATGTTAGATTTCTTACTTCAATTGATTGACATGATTTCCAAGTTATTCCCCATTGAAATAATGTCGCATCTGTACCAACACCCTCAATTGTTACGTTTTTAGCTGATGATACATCAAGCATATTGTAATATGAATCAAATTCTTTTTTTGAAGAATCATATTTAATTCGATTTGATAAACCATTTAATTTTGAATATTTTGTGGTATTTAATGTATTAAATCCACCACTTATTATTTCTTCTTCTGTGTAATTTTTAAGTGATAATGCTTTACCATTACTTCCTATTACCTTATCAGGTGTGATTTGTGTTGTTGATGTTGTTTTATAATCAATTTTATTCCATGTTGCGGCAGATACAGTACCAATAATTCTAATGATTAATGGATTAGAATTATTTTTTTGTGCTTGTAATATCGCAGAAATACCAGTATATGTTTTACTTCCAATAACACATTGAACTGTATTTTTATTTTCTTCACTAACATATACTATTTGTGCATTTGATTTTACTGTACCATCATTGTTATAACCACCAACACCAGTTAAATTATTAAAATGAGCATAGCCTGAACGATCGTTTTCAGATACACTAATGTTATTAACATAGGCTTCAATTTTTGTACTTATTCCTGTAGTTTCAATTTTAATTGAATATGTACCCTTACTTAAGCCTAAGATATCAGCTCTTACTGTTGTTGTATCGATTAATCTAATTAAATTAGAATCAATTTGTGTGTAGCTAGAATCAGTTGATTTTTTATATGAAACTTTATAATTTGATACATTTGATGCTGGTAATAGTTCAAATTCTACATATGCTCCTTCATTATAACCACCATTATTTGTAACAGTAAATGGAGTTTCAATAAATTTTGCATATAAGCTAAAGCCTTCTGTAACTGGTTCTGTAAAATCATACTTAGTTGTTAAGCTAGAATCAGTATACCAGCCTTCAAATGATAAATCATCCTTTGTAGGATTAGCTGGCTTTGTTAAAAGCTCATTTTCATAAACTGTTGTAGTTAAATATGTTACATCATCAGTAATAAATGTAATAGTATATTTATTATTTTCTACCCATTTTGCATATAATGTAATATTTTCAGTAATTGGAGTAGTAAAAATAAATTTATTTGTTAGGCTAGAATCAGTATACCAGCCTTCAAATGTATAATGCTGTTTTGTTGTTGTAACCTCATTTGCTAGCTTATTATATTCAATTTGCTGATTTTGAACTAAAGAACCACCATTTACATTAAATGTTACAGTATATTTACTTAGTGTATATTTAGCATATAAAGTAATATTTTCTATAATTGGTGTATTAAAATTAAATTCATTTGTTGAATTATCTAAATACCAGCCAATAAAATCATAATGCTCCTTAGAAGGATTATTTGGTTTTACTGCTTTTTGATTATAATCTATTTCTTGAGTTGTAATATTACCATCATTATTAAATGTTACAGTATATGTGTTAATTCCAAATTTTGCATATAAAGTAATATTATTAGATATTGCTTCATTAAAATTAAAGACATTTGTTAATGTAGATTCTTTATACCAATTAATAAATGTATAACCTGTTTTTGTTGGATCAGTTGGCTTTAATATTTTATTGTTACTATCAGCCTCAACATAATCATAAATTGCATTATCAACATAAAATGTTGCGATAGGGTTTGTACTTATTTTTGCATATAATGTGATATTTGCTGTAATTAGTGTATCAAAATTAAATAATGTATTATAAGTATTATCTGTATACCAACCAGCAAAATTACCATTTGTTATGCTTGGATCAGTAGGTTTAGTTACTTTTTGATTGTAATTTACCTTTTGTGTTGTGATATTACCATTTACATTAAATGAAACAGTATATTCATTTATTTTCCATTTTGCATATAATGTGATATTTACTGTAATTGGTGTATTATTATATTTTGATGTTAAGCTAGAATTAGTATACCAACCTTCAAAGGTATAGCCTTTCTTTGTTGGTACCTCTAATGAATTTAATACAGTATTATAATCTACAACTAATGGATTAATTGTATTACCACCATTTGTATTAAATGTAACATTAAATTGTAAAGCATTCCATTTAGCATACAAGGTAGTATTTGCTGTAATTGGTGTATTAAAATTAAATTTATTCACAAAATTTTCATCACTATACCAGCCATCAAAGATATAGCCTTCCTTTGTTGGCGCAGTAGGTGCTTTAATTGTTGTATTGTATTTTACTGTTTTACTTTCTATTGTGCTTTCACTAAATGTGTTAAATGAAACAGTATATTCATTTATTGTAAATTTAGCATACAAAGTCATATTATCAGTAATAATAGTATCAAAATTAAATTTTTTTGATGAATTATTCAAATACCAGCCATCGAAGGTATATCCTTCCTTTGTTGGAGCTTCTGGCTCTACTACCTTACTATTTGCTTTAATTTTTACTGTTGATGTTGTATCAGCAACAAACGTAATTGTAATTTCTTTTTCAATTGGTGTTGTTTTACCATAAATAGTGATATTACCATTAGGAATATAATTATCAGGTAATTTATTTTTAAATTCCTGATCTAAAAACCAACCATCAAAAGTATAACCTGTTATATTAGGCTCATTTGGTAATGTAATTGCATTACCTTCTTTTACTTTAATATTATTAATAGTAATTCCATTAACAACAAAATCAATAGAATATTCTTCTTTTTCTATTTGATTATTGTTTGGATTATCATTTTCACCACATGATGTTATAAATGCTAAGCTAAAAATTGGAAGTATAAGTAATAATTTTTTTATAATTTTCATATGTATCACCATTTTTCTTTGATTTCTTTTTTTTACAATTATAGCATACTTTTTTTATAATTAAGAAAAAAATATAAATGATTTAAAAATGATAAATAATAATATATAATTTAATTAATGATATTTTAAGCAGGTGATTAAATGTTTACTAAATTAGAAAGAACAAAGGTTTTTCGTGATCCACTTTATGGATATATAACAGTTGATTACAAATTAATAAGTGATTTAATTGATTCAAAGGAAGTACAAAGATTACGTAGAATTCGTCAATTATCTGGTGTTAGTATGGTATTTCAAACTGCTGAGCATTCAAGATTTACACATTCATTAGGTGTTTATCAAATGGCTAATTTGGTTTTGATAAATGTAGAAGGAATGAATGAAATATCAGAATATGAAAAACTGGTGTTTTTATGCTCTGCACTACTTCATGATATAGGACATGGTCCATATAGTCATGCTTTTGAGCATGTTATTGAAAAAAATCATGAGGAAATGACTGTTAATATTATTAAATCAGAAAAATCTAGTGTTAATAAAATATTATCAATATCAGATACACTTGCTGATGATATTGCATCTGTTATTAGTCATGATGGTAAATTTCCTTTAATTGAATCATTAGTATCATCACAATTAGATGTTGATAGAATGGATTATTTATCAAGAGATGCATATTTTACTGGGGCAGCATACGGACATATTGATTATTTTAGAATATTAAGAAGTATGAAAATGGTAGATAATAAATTACTAGTTCGTGCAAGTGGAGTACATTCTATTGAATCATATTTGATGAGTAGATATCATATGTATTTCCAGGTTTATTATCATCCTGTTGCTAGAGCGTATGAATGCTTATTAGAAGGAATATACAATAGAATTAAGGATTTAGTAAAGGAAAATATTGAAATTGATGCTAATATATCTTCTTTTATTAATGTTTTAAATGGTTGTAATGATATTTTAGAATATATTAATTTAGATGATGCATATGTTAATGGCTTTATAAAACAATTAACAAAATCTAATGATCATGTATTAAAAACACTTGCAACTGCGTTTGAAAATAGACATTTATTTAAATTTGTAGAATTAGCAAATGATCCTGATCCAAATTTTTTAGATAATCTTGCTAAAAAATATGATAATCCTAATGGTAAATATTATTATAAGAATACTGTAGTATCTCAGGTTGCATATTCTCACAGTAAAAAAACAGATATTATGGATATTAAGGTTTTATTACCAGATGGTTCAATTAAATCATTAGATAAATATTCTCCAATTATTAAAAGCTTATCATTATCAAGCTATAAAATGATAGAAAGAATCTATTACTTTGAAGAGGATTAAATAATATGGATATTATTGTAGTTGAAGGAATACATGATGAAGCAAAGGTAAAAGAGGTTTTTCCAGATGCTTCATGTATTATTACAAATGGAAGTGAAATAAGTAATAATACTATTAATTGTATAAAGGAATTATCAAAGGCAAATAATATTATTATATTTACTGATCCTGATAGTCCAGGTGAAAGAATCAGAACTATTATTTCACAGGCCGTTCCAAGCTGTAAGCATGCATTTTTAAGAAAAAATGAATGTATCAGTAACAATAAGAAAAAGGTTGGAATTGAGCATGCATCTAAACAATCAATTTATGATTCATTAAAAAATGTATATTCTAATCAAGTATTAGAAGAAACATTTTTTTTAAAGGATATGTATGATTTAGGTTTAATTGGTAGTAAAAATAGTGCAACTTTAAGAGATAAGCTATCTAATATATTAAATATTGGAAAGCCAAATGCTAAAACCTTTTTAAAAAGGATTAATTTAATTAATAAAAATAGAAAGGATATAGAGGAATTATTATGTCAGCTAAAATAGGTAATCAGGCTTTTGTTAATAAAGCACTTCAGGATAATAATTTACAAGCTAAGAAAAAATTTGGTCAAAATTTTTTAACCGATCAAAACATATTAACCTCTATTGTTGATAGTGCTTCTATAACAAAAAATGATGCTGTAATAGAAATTGGTCCTGGTTTAGGAAGTCTAACAGAAAGATTATGTGATGTGGCTGGTTTTGTTTTATGTTATGAAATAGATAAGGATTTAATTCCAGTATTAGAAAATAATCTTTCTTCTTTTTCTAATTATAAAATATTAAATAAGGATATATTAGAAGTAAATATTGATAATGATATTGATACATATTTGAAAGATTATGAAAATGTATATGTTGTTGCCAATTTACCATATTACATTACTACTCCTATTATATTTAAATTATTAACAACAACTAACAAAATAAAAAGATTGGTAATGATGATGCAGCTTGAGGTTGCATTACGCATTTGTGGAAAACCAAGAACAAAGGATTATAATGCATTATCAATTGCGATACAGTATCGTTGTTTTGCAACAAAGGTATGTAATGTTCCAAGAACAGTATTTATACCTGCACCAAATGTTGATAGTGCTGTTGTTAGATTAGATATATATGATGAAAAAAAATATAATGTGAAAAATGAAATTTTTTTCTTTGAATTAATAAAAGAATGTTTTTCCCAAAGAAGAAAAACATTAGTTAATAATTTATCTAATAAATATGAAAAAAATAAGATTATAAAATATTTAACTGATAATAATATAAAAATTAATGTTAGATCAGAGGAATTATCAATTGATGATTTTATAAAATTATCAGATTATTTATCTAATGAACAACAATCATAATTTATTTTAAAATTCATAAAATAAATTGGTGATTGTTATGAATATCGGAAATACTGTTGGAAGAATTTCATATAATTGTGATATTGTTTTTACTATTATTGATATAAAGGATAATATTGCTATATTACAAGGAAAATATATTAGATTAATTGCTGATAGTCCAATAACAGATTTAATAGAAATTAAAAATGAGGAATTAACACAATATGAAGAGGCTGATAGAAAATATCAGAAAAAAATAATTGATAGCTATAAGGATAAAATTTCTCATATCACAGGAAAAATATTACATATTGATAGTGATAATGAATATTTAGATAAATGCTTAAATTTATATAAATCATTAAATTTATATGCTCAAGGAATTATTATCCAAGAAGAAAATATTTATAAGGATATTATTTCTTTAATTCAAAAATATAGACCTAATATTGTTGTATTAACTGGACATGATTCATATAACAAAAAGGATAAATATGATTTAAATAATTATAGAAATAGTCTTAATTTTATGAAGGCAGTAATTAAAATTAGAGAATATTATTCCTTAGATGATATATGCGTATATGCTGGTGCTTGTGGAAGTAATTTTGAAGCTTTAATCGCATCAGGTGCTAATTTTGCATCTTCTATTGATAGAAAAAATATAGAAGCATATGATCCTGCAATAGTAGCAATTCTTGCGGCAATTACACCATTTGACAGAATAATTGATATACAAAATGTATATTCATTTTCAAAAATGAAAAAAGGTGGAATTGGTGGTATAGAAACCTATGGAAAAATGAGATTATTAGTAAAATAAGAGGTATAAAAATGGTTGAATTATATGCAAATGCTAAAATTAATTTAGCTTTAGAGGTTATGGAAGAAAAGGATGGTTATCATCAAGTAAATAATATTATGATACCTATTAGTATATATGATAAATTAACATTAGAATTTGATAATGATATTTATGTAGCTGATGATAAAATAGAAAATAATATATGTGTTAAAGCAGCAAAGGAATTTATATCATATTTTAATATTAATGGCGGTGTCAAAATTACATTAGAAAAAAATATTCCAATGGCTGCAGGACTTGCAGGAGGATCTACTGATGCTGCTTTTGTAATTAAAGGATTAAATGAATTATATAATGTAAATGCTTCAATTGATGAATTAGAAAAAATTGCAGCATTAATTGGTAGTGATGTACCATTTTTTATTAGGAATAAGGCAGCATTATGTACAAATAGAGGAGAAATAATTCATCCATTTGATTTTGACACTCCAAAAATTAAAGTTTATTTAATTAAACCTCAAATAGGCTTATCAACAAAGGCTGTATATCAAAATTATATATATGATAATATTTCAAAGCTAGATAAAATAAATAATATTAAAAAAGCATTAGCTAATAATGATTTAAAATTATTAAAGGATAATATTTTTAATGATTTGAATAAAAGTTCATTATCAATATCAAAAGAATTAAATAATCTTTATGAAAGTCTTTCCAAAAATCATAAAGTATTTATTAGTGGTAGTGGTCCTACAATGTATATTTTAGAACCAACTGATGAGGAATTAAAGCTTCTTGAAAAAGAATTAAGCAATGACATTTATCATTGCTTGTGTTATACAATATAATAGATTTAAGGTAAAATGAAATTAAAGAATTAAAAGAAAAAAAAGAAAATAATTGAGAAAACGGAAGGTGAAAATCTTCCCTTTTTATTTTATTCAACTTAAATTCATTACCACTTTTATTAGCTGCTAAAAAATTAATAATAAGCTTGTTTCTTTACTTTTTTTTAATTTTAAATAAGTTTAATATATAAGAAGATATTTTTTTATTATATTTTTAAATATTTTTTTTGTATTATTGTGTAAAATGTGGATAAAAAAACAACATTTTTTTCCACAAGTGAATTTGTTATTTTTTTCAAAAAAACTTGTTATTAAGCCTTTTTTTGACGAAGTTATCCACATTTTTGTGTTTTTTTTACCATGTGTAGTAAAAAAGTTATCCACATTTTTGGTGGAAAACTTTTTGTTGATAAAGTATTTTTTTATGATATATTTATGTAGAATTGTAGGTGTAACTTATGAATGAATATCAAGATTTATGGAATAAGGTATTAGATAAATTATCATATAATCTTTCAGAGGAAACTTTTAATAATACATTTTCTGATGTTAAGCATGTTATTAAAGAAGAAAATGGGATAATTTATGTTCTTACTCCTAGTATATTTATAAAAACTAAAATTAATTCTTTATATGCGAAAAATATTGTAGAAATTTTATCTTCTTTAACAAAGAAAAAGCTTAAATTTAGATTTGTTTGCGAAAATGAAATTACTCAAACACCAAAACCAGCATTTACTACACTTAATAAAAGTAATTTAAATGAAAATTATACTTTTGAATCTTTAGTTGTTGGCGATTCTAATCGTTTAGGATATTTAACAGCATTAAAGGTTGGTGATAATCCTGGTACATTTGTTAATCCATTATATATTTTTGGTGGTGTAGGATTAGGAAAAACTCATTTAATGCAGGCAATAGGTAATTATATATCTGATTCTGATGTTAATAATAAAATATTATATGTTCAGGCTAATGAATATTTAGAGGATTATGGTAAAGCAACAAGAGATAATAATTTAAAGGCTTTTGAAGAAAAATATGAGAATTTAGATGTACTTTTAGTCGATGATATACAAATGCTAGAAAAGGGAAAATCATCACAACAGGAATTTTTCAAATTATTTAATGATATGATATCAAGACAAAAACAAATTGTTATAACATCTGATTGTCCAGCATCTAAGCTTAATGGAATAATGGATCGTTTAACATCTAGATTCCAAATGGGAATTACTGTTGATATTAAGCAGCCTGATTTAAATCAAAGAATTAATATTTTAAAGCGTAAATTAGCTGAATCATCTGAAATACAAATTGATGATGAGGTATTAAACTATATTGCTGAAAATTTTACAGATAATGTTCGTGAGCTAGAGGGTGCTTTAACAAGAGTTTTATGGGTATCAGAGGTATATCAGCAAAAGCCTAATTTAAAAATGGCTATAGAGGCATTAGAGATATTAATTAAAGCAAAAAAGCCATCAATTAATAACAATTATGAGGATGCATTATCTATTATTGCTAATATGTATAATATTAGTGTTGTTGATTTATTAGGTAATTCAAGAAGTGCAAAATATGTATTACCAAGACATATTGCGATGTATATTTTAAAAACACATTATAATCTTACATATTCAAAAATAGGATCTATTTTGAATGGTAGAGACCATACTACAATAATGAATGGCTGTAAAAAAATGGAAAATGATTTAATAAACAACGAACAATTAAAAATGGCAATAGATTCAATACTAAAAAAAGTATAGAAATAAGTGGATAATTATTTCTTTTCCACATTATTTATGATATAATTATCCTAGTATTTAAGTCATTTTTTTGACTTATCCACATATCCACAGTACTAATAATAATAACAAATATTATTTATTTAATTTTTTTATGGAGGAATCACAATGAATATTACAATTGATCGAGAAATACTACTTGAAAATTTAAATGTTATTTCTCGTGGTTTACCAGCTAAATCACCAATGCCAATTCTAACAGGAATAAAATTTGAAGCAACAGATTCTGATTTATATTTAACATCATCAAATACAGATATATCAGTTGAGGTTTTAATTAATGATGTTTCATTAGAAATTACAGAACCAGGTAAAACTGTAGTTCCAGGTAAATTTTTTATTGAAATAATTAGAAAAATTAATTCTAAAAAGGTTAATTTATACTTAATAGATGATAAAATTTTAGTAATTAGAGCAGATCGTGGTGAATATAAATTACATATTATGGATTATATGGATTATCCTAATGTAGATTTCGTATGCTTAGAAAATCCATTAAAGCTTGATGCTCAAATATTAAAGAAAATAATAAAAGAAACAGTTTTTGCTACTGCAGCATCAGAAAAAAAGCCAATCCTAACAGGTGTTAATTTTAAAAATGAAGGTGGAAAATTAATTGCTACCGCAACAGATTCATTTAGATTATCTCAAAAAATAATTTCAATTGAGGATTATAATGATTTTAATATTACAATTCCAAATAAATCATTAGATGAGCTTTTAAAGGCAATAGATTTATATGATGATGAATTATCATTATATTTTTCAAATAATAAATTATTAATTAAATATAAAAATGTCTTATTCCAAACAAGATTATTAGATGGTAATTATCCACCAACATCTAAATTAATTCCTAATGAATTCCCAATTATAATTAAATTCAATAAGGATGAATTAGTTGATGCGGTTGAACGTGTTTCATTATTATCTCCAAGAGATAAGGAAAGAGATAAAGAAATTACATATAGTATTATTAAATTATCAATTAAAAAGGATAGAATTATAGAAATATCTTCTACTAATGCATCAATTGGTGATGCAAAAGAAGAAATCATTCCAACAAATGTTGAAGCATCTAATCCAATAACAATAGGCTTTAGCTCAAGATATTTATTAGAAGCATTGCGTAGCTTTATGTCTACAGAGGTTTCATTAAATTTATCAGGTGAAATTAGACCATTTGTTATTACAGGTGAAAATGATGCTAATCTAACACAATTAATTTTACCTGTTAGAATGAATTAATTTATTTATATTATTTTAAAAGCATAATTTTTATAATTATGTTTTTTAATTGATATGATTGTAAGCGTTTACAAATTTTAAAGGAGAATTAAAATAATGAAGAAAAAAATTATATTATTATTGTTATTTTTTATATTTATATTTGGTATAAGCTCTTGTGGACTTGAAGAAAATCCTACACCAACACCAGATCCTATACAAGAACAATTAAAAAAACCAGTATTAACCCTATCAAGCGATAAAATTGAATGGGAAAAAGTTGAAAATGCTACAAAATATATAATAAATATTAATGGTGTTGATAGAGCTAATATAACAAATACATACTATGAATTATCTAATTTTGATGAAGATGGAGAATATATTGTTAAGGTTCAAGCTGTTGATATTGAAAATAAAACTAGTGATTATTCTGATGAATTAAAGGTTACAATTGATAGAAGAAAATCATTAAATACACCAGTTTTAACAGTAAGTGATAATAATTTAGAGGTTAGCTGGAAGATTGTTGATCTAGCAACTGGATATATTATAAATATTAATGGTGAAGATAAAGAACCTTTATCTACAACACAAAGAAAATATCAAATTCCAACAGATCATTCAGGAACTTATGAAATTAAGGTTAAGGCTATAACTACTTTAAAAAATTATAAGGATAGCGAATATTCAGATATTGTAAAATTAACATTTAAATATGAAACACAATTAGAATCCCCAATTGTAAAAAATACAGGTGGAATGATTGAATGGGAAGCTATTGAAAATGCATCAAAATATATTGTTTCTGTTAATAATGAAGAAATAGTAACTACAGATACTAAATATATATTACCTAAGGAAAGCAAAGAAGAATATAATATTATAGTTTTTGCTGCATCAGATGATAAGCGTTATGAAAAAAGTGTTGCTTCAAACATTATCACATATATTCCTACCCAAATGGGATATTTATCAGGAAATGATATTGATTTTTCAATATATGAAAATACTTCTGCATATGTTCAAGTAAGAACAGCAGATGAATTCTTAACTGCCTTAAAAAATGCACAATTAAGCTATGAAAATAATTTAACATCTATAAAAAATAATGGTTATGTTGAGGTTGAAAATGCTCACAAATATGAAGGAAATTGGAAAACATTATTAAGTAATGGTTTATTTGTTAAAAATAGTGATGGCACATTTACAAAAATTGCTGCTGATACGAAATTTTCAAATCCTAATTATACAAATGAAATGGAATATTATAAGGTTGGTTATGTTGTTAGAAATAACACAAGAAAAAATGAAGGAAATTGGCAAAATGCTTTAAATAAAGGATTATTCTTAAAAAATAGTGATGGAACATTTACAAAAATTCCTGTAGATACACCATTTACAGATCCAAATTATACAGTTTCAATGACATATTATGAGGAATCACCTTACATTAAAGTAGAATATTCACAACAGCTAATTTCACCTGGTTCTGTTCATGTTATTGAAATAATGAATGATTTAGAATTAGGTTGGAATAAATTATCTGAAGCTGCAAAAGCTACAAATATGGTTCAAAATTTCACAAAGGCAAGTAGTGAAACAGCATACACAATGTCTTCTATGTTTAAAGAATATGGAATGAGTCAAATATTAGTTCAAAGAATAAACGATTTATTAATATATTCAAAAAATGGCTCTAAAATTACTCATGGTGGCTTTAAAGTTAATTATTGTAAAAATGTTGTCTTTAGAAATATTGAAATGGATGAAATGTGGCAATGGGAGGATTCAAAACTATCAACAACCGCAAAGGTTGGAGATATGGATGCCTTTGGTTGGGCATATTTCAAAATAGGCTATAGTGATGATATTTGGATTGATCATTGTACATTTGGTAAATCATATGATGGTCAAATTGATATAGCTAATACAACTCAGGATACATTAGGTACATATAAATATGCTCCATATGGAAGTGATAATACATCAAATGTTCATATTTCTTGGTGTAATTTTAAAGCTGGTAGTGATGATCCTAATGGCTATTTAATGAAAATGATGGCAGAAATAGAAGCTGATTATCAAGCAGGTAATAATAATTATTTATATTACAAAGCATTAAGAGATGCAGGAATAACAAAAGAACAAATTATTTATGGCATTGCGATTCCTCAAAAGAAAGCATTCCTATGTGGTGATACTGGTAATGGTAATGATGATTTAACTTATAATTATAATTTAACATTATCAATTGATAATTGTTATTTTAAAAATATAGAGGATCGTCTACCAAAGGTTCGTGGTGGAAATGCATATGTAACAAATTCAATATTTGATAATTCAGAATATTATACTTACCGTACTGAATTAAAAACAGCAAACGTGGCAAGTAAAGTATCAAATATAAATAGCTCATGGAAATGTGCATTAGTATCTCAAGGCTTTGTTGTAGGCTGTGATGGTTCAATATATTCAGAAAACTGTATTTTTAAAGGAATTTATAGTCTTTTAAAGAATAATGATGGAATTGGTGCTGGTGGTGCAAAACTAATTAATTGTAGCTATCAGGTAGAACCAACTGATTCAGTATATACAGGTTCATCATTTGATGATAATGAACAATTTTCAAAAAATGGTTCATTAGATTATGATGAGTTCTTCTTTAGAACAAATGATAATAAAGCACCATTTGTTCAAAAAATAATTAGCTTAGATAATTTAGAATCTAATCTTTTAAATTCAAAATATAAGGTTGGAATAAATACAACATATGAAGAAGGATATTTATTAAAATCTTATAAATAAATAACAACCTCACATGATAAAAATGTGGGGTTTTCTTTTGACTTTATTTTTAACATTACAAATAATTCATTATTTAAATGCCCATTAAGCCGTTTTTTTTATTTTTCTAATATATTTATACCTTTTAGTAAAAAAATCAATTTTAGAGCCATTTATGTTGATTATTTTTGCTCTATATGATATAATCATATAGAAAGAAGGTATAATATGAAACCTGTTAAAATTAATACTGAATATATTACTCTTCAACAATTATTAAAAATGGAAAATATTATTTCATCTGGTGGAGAAGCAAAATATTATCTAGCTTCAAATGAGGTTTATGTTAATAATGAGCTTGAAGCTAGAAGAGGTAGAAAGCTTTATCCAAGCTATGTAATAAAAATTCAAGAAAAAGAATTTATAATTGAATGATAAAGCAAATTGTATTAAAAAATTTTAGATTGTTTGATAATTTAAAATTAGAAACCAACAATTCTTTAGTAATATTAAGTGGTTTAAATGCAACAGGTAAAACTTCTATATTAGAAGCTATTTACTTAGCCTCTACTACTAAAAGTCATAGAATTAATGATTTAGAACATGTTATTTTAAATGATAAAGATTTTTCATCTTTAGAAATAACTGCTTTAAAAAAAATTAAAATGGTTATTTCTAAAAATGGGAAATCTTTGTTTATTAATAATCAAGAAATTAAAAAGAATAGTGACTTTATTGGAAATATAAATGTTATTTTATCTTCTCCATATGATATTAATCTTATTAAAGGTTCTAAAGGTGATAAAAGACGTTTTCTTGATTTAGAGATATCTTTATTAGATAAATCATATTTGAAGGCTTCTACAGCCTATAAAAAAATATTAAGAGAAAGAAATGATTTATTAAAAACCACAAATATTGATTTAGTTTTACTTGATGTTCTAACAAAGCAATTGATTAGCTTTCTTGAAATTATTTATAAAAAGAGAATTGATTTTATTGATAAAATAAATCAAATATTAGTAAATATATCAAAAGATTTAGATGTTGAAAATATTAAAATTGAATATAAACCAACATATGAAGGTAATATTTATTCATCATTTAAAGCTAAAGAAAAGGCTGATTTATTAGCTAAGGTAACAAATATTGGTACTCATAGAGATGATTTTATTGTTTATATAAATAATTTAGATGCATCAATATATGCATCTGAAGGACAAATAAAAACAATATGTGTTGCTTTAAAGCTTGCGGTATGTGAATATATGAAAAATATATATAATATTAAGCCTATTCTTTTACTTGATGATGTTTATGCAACATTGGATAAAAAAAGAATTCAAAGCTTAACAAAATATGTTTTGAATATGAATCAAACGTTTATTACAACGACTTCAATATTAGAAATACCAGATGAAATATTAAAAAAATCATTGGTTATAAGAATAGATAATAAAAAAGGAGATAGTAGTGATGGAAAATAAGGATGTAAAGGCAGAAATTGAACAATTAACTGGAAATAATCCTAATTCAGAATCTTATGGTGCTGATAAGATTAAAATTTTAAAGGGATTAGAGCCTGTAAGAGAAAGACCAGGTATGTATATTGGTTCAACTGGTGTAACAGGCTTACATCATTTAGTTTGGGAAATTACTGATAATTCAGTTGATGAAGCCTTAGCAGGCTATGCAAGTAATATTACGATTGAAATATTACCAGATGATAATACAAACCCAGATCATCCAGCAAATATCATTAGAGTGACTGATGATGGACGTGGTATGCCTATTGATCTACATCCTGAAACTAAAAGACCAGCGCTAGAAGCTATTTTTACAGTGTTACATGCTGGTGGTAAATTTGATGATGGTGCTTATAAGGTATCAGGTGGCTTACATGGTGTTGGTGCATCTGTTGTTAATGCGTTATCTGAATGGCTAGAGGTTACTGTTATGCGTAATGGTAAGCTTTATACAGAACGCTTTGAGCGTGGTAAAATAGTTAGCGATTTATATGAGCATGGAACATCTGATCATACAGGTACTATTGTTACTTTTAAGCCTGATTTTGAAATGTTCCATGAAACATTATTGTTTGATTATAAGACAATTGCTGAAAGAATGGAGCAAACTGCTTATCTAAATAGTATTTTAACAATTACTGTTGTTGATAAAAGAAATGAGGATAATATCATTTCAAATACTTATCATTATGATGGTGGTGTTAAGGAATATGTTTCATTTTTAGGAAAAGGTAAAAATGTATTACATCAAGATATTATTTATAATAATTCAATAGGTTCTTATAAAGAATTAAATAGTGAAGGAAAAGAAGTTACAAGAGACGTTATTATTGAAGTTGCAATGCAATACAATGAATCTTATAATTCTGCTATTTATTCATTTGTTAATAATGTTAAAACTCATGAGGGTGGACATCATGAGGAGGGCTTCAAATTAGCTTTAACAAGAGAAATTAAAAAATATGCTGAAGCAAATAAATTATTAAAAATGAATAAAGATAAAACAATGGAAGAAATAACAAGAGAGGATACTCTTGAAGGTCTTGTTGCGATAATATCTATTAAGCATCCAAATCCTGAATTTGAAGGACAAACTAAATCAAAGCTAGGTAATCCAGAGGTAAGAGGGTTAGTATCAAAGGCCTTTGGTGAAACATTAGAAAGATTTTTACAGGAGCATCCTCAAGATGCAAGAACTATTATTGAAAAATGCTTAATTGCATCACGTGCAAGAATTAATGCTCGTAAGGCTAGAGAGGCAGTAAGAAAATCACCTATGGAAAGCTTAATGCTTTCATCAAAGCTTGCTGATTGTAGATGCAAGGATCCTGAAAAATCTGAAATGTATTTAGTCGAGGGAGATTCTGCCGGTGGTTCAGCTAAAACAGGTAGAAATTCATCATATCAAGCAATATTACCTTTACGTGGTAAGGTATTAAATGTACAAAAGGTACAATTATCAAGAGCGTTAGAAAATCAAGAAATTCAAACAATGATTAGAGCTATTGGTACTGGAATTGGTGATGATTTTGATATTACAAAGGCAAGATATCAAAAAATAGTAATTATGACCGATGCTGATGTTGATGGTGAGCATATTTGTATTTTATTATTAACATTCTTCTATCGTTTTATGAGAGGTTTAATTGAAGCAGGCTATATTTATGTTGCAAAACCACCTCTATATCGTATAAAATATGGTAATCAATTTGATTATGTTTATTCTGATACAAGCTTAGAAACATTAAAAACAACAAAATATTTTGGTAAAAAATATGACGTTCAAAGATATAAAGGTCTAGGAGAAATGGATCCTTCACAATTATGGGAAACAACAATGGATCCTACAACTAGAACATTAACTAAGGTTCACCTTGAGGATGCGATTATTGCTGATCAAACATTTGAGATGCTAATGGGTGAAGAGGTTGAACCTAGAAAAGTATTTATTCAAGAAAACGCAGAATTTGCGTCACTTGATATTTAGGAGGTGTAGGCTGTGGCATTAAGTACAAAGGATCAAGCCTTTGAAAAGGCTCTAGTTGATAGAAAATTTGATAGTATTGAAGAGCTTGATGTTAATAATAAAATGAAGACTTCGTTTTTAAATTATGCGATGTCAGTAATTGTTGCTCGTGCGCTTCCAGATGCAAGAGATGGTTTAAAACCAGTTCAAAGACGTATTTTATACGGTATGAATGAATTAAAGGTTTTTTCAAATGTTCAACATAAAAAATCAGCACGTATTGTCGGTGATGTAATGGGTAAGTATCACCCTCATGGTGATTCTTCAATTTATGAAGCTATGGTACGTATGGCTCAGGATTTTAGCTATCGTTATCCATTAGTAGACGGACATGGTAATTTTGGTAATATTGATGGTGATGGTGCAGCAGCAATGCGTTACACTGAGGCTAGAATGTCAAAATTAGCAATGGAAATGCTAAAGGATATTGATAAGGATACTGTAGATTTTGTTGAAAATTATGATGCAACAGAAATGGAACCAAAGCTTTTACCTGCACGTATTCCTAATTTACTTGTTAATGGTGCAACTGGTATTGCAGTAGGTATGGCAACAAATATACCACCACATAATTTAGGTGAGGTTATTGATGGCTGTATTGCTTTACTTCATAATCCGGCACTAACTAGTGAGGATTTAATGGAATATGTAAAGGGACCAGATTTTCCAACTGGTGGATTAATTTTAGGAAGAGAAGGCTTAATTTCTGCTTATACTACAGGAAATGGTTCTATTACTATTAGATCAAAGGCACATATTGATAGATTAGATAATGGCAAAACAGAAATAATTGTTACAGAAATACCTTATGGTATTAATAAAACACGTATTGTTCAAAAAATTGCAGAGGTTGCAAAGGATAAAATCATTGATGGTATAACAGATATACGTGATGAATCATCAATGGATGGCTTAAAAATAGTTGTTGAATTACGTAAGGATGTAAATCCAGAGGTTGCATTAAATAATTTATATAAATATACACCTTTACAATCATCTTATGGTATGAATATGGTTTGTATCGTTGATAATAGACCAGTTTCTATTACATTACATGATGCGATTGATGTATATTTAAAGCATCAAATTGATATTGTTACACGTAGAACTCAATTTGATTTACAAAAGGCATTAGATAGAATTCATATTTTAGAGGGCTTATTAATTGCTCATGATAATATTGATGAGGTAGTTCATTTAATTAGAAATACAAAGGATGGAACAGAAAAAGAAAAGCTTATTGAAAGATTTAATTTAACTGATGTTCAAGCTCAAGCTATTCTAGATATGCGTCTTCAAAGATTATCAGGAATGAATTACAATAAGATTGTTGAAGAGCGTGATCAATTATTAAAAACTGCAGAGGAATATCGAGAAATATTAGGTTCATACGATAAGAAGGTTGAAGTTTTAACTAATGAATTATTAGATCTTAAAAATCGTTTTGGTGATGAACGTAAGAGTGAATTATCATTCCATGTTGATTTAAATATTTCAAATGAGGATTTAATACCAAAGGAAGATATTATTATAACAATCACAAAAAATGGTTATGCTAAACGTATGAAGGTAGAAGAATATAAGGCTCAAGGTCGTGGTGGAGTTGGAGTATCAGGAATGAAAACTCACAATGATGATGATGTTTCTATTATTTTGCCTACAAATACACATAAATATATTTTATTCTTTACAAATAAAGGTAGAGTATATGCATTAAAAGGCTATAATATTCCAGAAGGAAATAAACAATCTAAGGGAATTCCACTTGTAAATGTTATTGAATTTCAAGCAGATGAAAAGCTTCAAACTGTTACAACTGTTTCATCATTAGATGATGATAATGCATATTTATTCTTTGTCACAAAGAATGGTACAGTTAAGCGTACAGAGGTATCTCAATTTAAAAACATTAGAACTAATGGTATTATCGCTATAAATTTAGCAGATGATGATGAATTATTCGGTGTTGAGGTAACTGATGGTACTAGAGAAATTGTTTTAGGTGCTTCAAATGGAAAAGCTATTCGCTTTAATGAAAATGATGTTCGTCCTATCGGTCGTAGTGCGACTGGTGTACGAGGAATGTCATTAGAAGAAAATGACAAAATAGTAGGAATGGCTGTAGTAACTGAAGAAAAGAATGAAGTATTAGTTGTTACTGAAAAAGGCTATGGAAAGCGTTCAGAAGCAAAAGAATATAGATTACAAGGCCGTGGTGGTATGGGTGTTAAAGCATTAAATATCACTGAAAAGAATGGTAATTTAGTAGCATTAAAGAGCGTTTCAGAAAATGATGATTTATTAATAACAACTGATCGTGGTGTAGTTATTCGTATGCATGTTTCTGATATTTCTCAAACTGGTCGTGCAACACAGGGTGTAATTTTATTTAAGGTAAAGCAGGATCAATCTATTGCGACAGTAGCGGTATTTGAAAGAGAAAACGAAGAAATAGTAGAAGAAACTACTGAAGAAGTAAAACCTGAAGTAGAATAATATATTAAATAGAAATTCTATAATGTAAGTAAAAATAATTGCATTATAGAATTTTTTCTTAATTATAAAGGAAGTGATAATTATGGAGACTATTGCCATTAAAGAATTAGCATATTTTACATGTCAAAGTGGTAATTTAACAACTGAATTCTTTTCAAATCATGATATGCTAAAAGGGCAAAAGGCTCATGATTATTTACAAGAAAAATATAATAATAAATCATTAAGTGAAGTATATATAAAAAAAGAGATTAATTATTTAGGAAATAATTACTTACTTCATGGTTATATTGATGGTGTATTAAATATTGATGATGAAATTATTATTGAAGAAATTAAATCCACAACCCTTGATTTAGATGAAATAACTATAGATTATCATAAAGAGCATTTAGCACAATTAAAAATATATGGTTATTTATATAGCTTATTAAATTCAATAGATCCTATTAGGCTCAGATTAACATATATAAGCGTAATTGATTATGAAACAAAAAGCTTTAATATAATATGTAAGCAGGATGAATTAGAAGAATTTACATTTAATTTATTAGAAGAATATATTCATTGGTTAAATCTAATTGATGAAAGTCAAAAAAATAGAGAAAAAACAATAAAAACAATTGAATTTCCTTTTAAAACAAAAAGACAAGGTCAAAAGGAATTAATGAGTGCAGTATATCAAGCATTAAATAATAAAGATATATTATATACTATTGCACCAACAGGAATAGGAAAAACAATGGCTACATTGTTTTCTGCATTAAAAACATTAAAGGATAAGGATAAATTATTTTATTTAACTGCTAAAGGTAGTGGAAAAAATGCACCACTTGAAGCAATTAAATTATTAGAATCAAATGGTTTAAAAATAAAAGTAATTGATATTACAGCAAAAAGAAAAATATGTAACAATAATCAAAAACATTGTAATCCAGATGATTGTCCTTTCGCAATGGGATACTTTGATAAGCTTAAGGCTGCAACATTAGAAATATTTGAGCATAATGATGTTTTTGATGCAAATATAATATTAAGTGTTTCAAACAAGCATAAAATTTGTGCTTTTGAATTCAGCTTATATTTATCATATTTTTGTGATTTAGTTATTGCCGATTATAATTATGTTTTTGATCCAAAAGCACATTTAATTAGGTATTTTGATGATGATACGTATAAGCCTAAGGTATTAGTTGATGAAGCACATAATTTAATAAGTAGAAGTAAAGAAATGTATTCTGCAATTATTTCAGAAATAGATATAAGGCTTTTAAGATCAAAATTAAAAGATTATAAGCCTTCAATTAGAAGTGATTGTAATAAAGCATTAGAAGTAATCAATAATTATCGTGAATTTTTAAACGATAAAGCATTATATTGTGATACAACTCAAAATCTTGATTTATATGCATTTTTAAAGCAAATTACAATAAAATGTGATCAAATATTTGAAGAAAATAAAAAAATTCCAAATAAAGATGAAATAATGGAAGTATATTTTAAAATAATAGATTTTCTTCGTGTTGCTGATTCTTTTGGTCCTACACATAGAAATCTTGTTAAATTAATAAATGATAATATTTATATTAATTATTATTGCTTAGATGCTTCTTCATTTTTATTAGAAACAATAAAAAATTCTATTCATGGAATAGTATTTTTTTCGGCAACATTATATCCAATTGAATATCATACCAACTTACTTACACAAATGGAAGGTAAATATTTAGAATTAAAATCGCCATTCGATTCTAATAACTTAGATATTATTATTAATAATAAAATATCAACAAAATATAAAAATAGAGAAGATTCTATTGATATGATTATAGAAACAATTGATATATTAACTTCAACAAAATCAGGAAATTATATTGTATTTTTCCCTTCATATCAGTATTTAGAAATGGTAAGTAGTGCAATAGAAGATAGCACATATGAGCTAATTGTTCAAAAAAATACAATGTCAGAAGAAGAAAGATTAGAAATAATAAATAAATTTAAAAATACAACAAATTGTAAGGTTGGGCTATTTGTTATGGGAGGAATTTTTTCTGAGGGAATAGATTTTATTGGAGATTCTTTAAATGGTGTAATTATAGTAGGTGTTGGACTTCCTTTAATTTGTGATGAAAATAATATATTAAAGGATTATTTTGAACAAAAATTTAATAAAGGCTTTGATTATGCATATACCTATCCTGGAATTACGAAGGTAATTCAAGCAGTTGGTAGAGTAATAAGAACAGAAACAGATAGAGGTGTTGCGATATTAATTGATGAAAGATTTGGATATTCAAAATATTTATCACTAATGCCACCACATTGGACAAATAGAAAATTTATAACAAACATTTATGATTTAAAAAAAGAATTAATTTCATTCAATAAAAAATAAAAATACAATTTTTTCATATTTTAAAAATAAATTTGAAAGAATTATGTAATAAACATAAAACAATTGTCTTTCACAATAATGATTTATTAATGTGCATTTTTTTCGCATAAATTATTTTTTTGTGCGTAATTTTTGCGCATACATATTGACTATTTTGCGCAAATCGGTATATACTTATATTGAAGTGAGGTGAAGAAAATGAGTGAACTTAGAATAATAAGGGAATCATTAGGCATAACTCAAATTGAAGCTGCAAAAATATTGGGAATATCAAGGAGAACATACCAAAAATATGAAGCTTTAGACTATGAAGATTCAAAACTCAAATATTATATATATAAGCTTAATGAATTTTCATTAATAGATGAAGAAAATGGTATTTTAAAAATTGAAGATATAAAAATTAAAATTGAAAGTGTTTTTTCTAAATATAATATAAATTTTTGTTATTTATTTGGCTCATATGCAAAAAACAAGGCTACTAAGACTAGTGATATAGATTTAATAATAGATTCTGATATAACTGGATTAGATTTTTTTGGATTAGTTGAAGAATTAAGACAAACCTTGCATAAAAGAATTGATTTACTAAAGATTAATCAATTAGAAAATAATCTAGAACTTTTAAGAGAAATATTGAAGGACGGAATAAAGATTTATGGATAATGGAAAAACTTATAAATATTATGTTGAAAAAATAATCGATGATATTAATTTTTGTATAAAACATTTAGAAGCAATATCATTACAGGAATTTAATATGGATGAGATTTTATCATCTGCAATTAGTTTTAAATTCGTTCAAATATCAGAAAATGTGAAAAAATTACCTCTTTCTATCAATGAAGTATATCCTAATATACCATGGAATAAAATTAGTGGTTTAAGAAATAGAATTGTTCATGATTATGGTTCTATACAATTAGATATTATTTATAATACTGTTAAATATGATTTACCTAAATTGATTGTAGATTTAAATGAGATTATAAAATAATATCTCTTTTTTCACTTATTGACTTTATTATTTTTTCTTCTTAATCTTATTTCTAAAGAAAAAAGTTTTGCCGAAATTTGATAAAAATATAACATTCATAAAAATAAGGTAGATCATTTCTAATCTACCTTGAAATTTATTTATAAGCATTACAATTTATTAACAATTATTTTTTGTATTTCTTCTAAGTTCAAGCTATGCTCTTTAAATTCAATTTTCAAATCATCATTTTCATATCTAGGAATGATGTGAACATGGAAATGCATAACAGATTGTCCTGCTAATTCTCCGCAATTATTTAAAATATTACATCCTGAAGCATTTAATGCTGATGTAATAGCTTTAGCAAGCATTTTAACTTTTTCCATTACCTTCAAATAATCATTATTTTCTATAGAAAAAAGATTTTCATAGTGTTTTTTTGGTAATACAAGTGTATGTCCTAATGTTGCTTGAGATATATCTAGTATTGCTAAAACATCATCATCCTCATAAATTTTTTTTGAAGGAATTTCGCCTTTAATTATTTTACAAAATACACACATATTTTTATTCCTCTTTTCTTTTATTAATATTTTATTATTTAATACACAAAAAAGCAATGCGTATGCATTACTTTTGAGTGTTTTGATATGGATAATAATAATTTATTTCTTCATCAAATGTAATATAATCTAGATATATTGTTAGTAGAAGATATCTCATATTTGTTTGTAAATCAGATATGATAATATGATCCTTTCCAGCTGCTTCTAGTTTTCCTTTGAAGATTTTTGATCCCCATTGTGAATTTTCAAAATTCATATAAACTGAAACTACTTTTCCTAGGTTTAATCTTAATATGTTTTCAATATAGCTTGATTCATCCATATCAGGTCTTTCTTGACTCATATTGTTGTAGGGATTATATCCTTGAAATTGGTATGGATATACTGGTGGTAGTGGGTAATAATAATTAATAATAATCCTTCCTTTCTAATAGCATTTTGCACTATCAGGTGGTGTATAGAAGCAGTGGCTTTTATATTTTCCAGTGTTGTATGCACCATACCATGTTGATCTACAGGACTGTCCATGAGGATTGTAAAACCATAAAGCATTTGTTGCCGGATGAACCTTTTCGCCATTTAGTATTCTTTTTGCTAATTCGATTTCTGATTTTCTTGCTGCTTGATAGAAATAGCTTTTATATGTTGCTTCAAAGCCACCAGGCTGCATAGTTACTGCTTTATATACTGTTGTTACGTTTTTAAATTCATAACATTTAGCAAGTGCTCTATTTACCGCAACATTACCTACACATAGCATACCTTTTTTTCCATCAGATTCTGCTTCAGCACGCATTAATCTAGCTAGTAGCTTTACTTCCTCATTGTTATGTGCAATAATTGCCATTTTTTCACCTCTGTCTAAATTTATGCAGTATTGTTTATTAATATTCTACTTAAAAATTATTTGCAATAATAATATTAATGTTCTATAATAAAAGAGTATAAAAAAACGAAGATAAGAAGAAAATTAAGTAGAATGTATATAAGAGAGTCTATGTATGGTGAAAATAGATTACATTTCTTAATGGACAACACCTTTGAGTGATAGAAGAAAGTAAGTAGAACTATCCGTATTCCTGCGTTAAAGGATTTGAGTGCTATATATTATATATATAGAACTAAGGTGGTACCACGATAATTCGTCCTTAGATTTTAAATCTAAGGTTTTTTTATTTTTAAAAGGAGAAAAATTATGCAAAGAGTAAGAATTAAAAAATTATTTGAAAGCCCAAAAGAACAAGAAATATTCTTATGTGCATGGGTTAGAACAAATAGAGCACAAGCTCAATTTGGTTTCTTGAGTGTAAATGATGGATCTATTATTACTAATTTACAGGTAGTATATGATCAAAAGCTTGAAAATTTCGAAGAAATATCAAAATTTAGAACAGGTGTATCTGTTGCTGTTACAGGTAAGGTTGTATTAACTCCTGAAGCAAAGCAACCTCTTGAATTACATGCTACTAAGGTTGAAATGCTTGGTGATTGTCCTGAGGATTACCCAATTCAACCAAAGCGTCATACAAGAGAGTTCTTAAGAGATAATGCTCATTTAAGACCAAGAACAAATTTATTTAATGCTGTATTTAGAATTAGAAGTGTAGCAGCAATGGCTGTACATTCATATTTTCAATCTAATGGTTATTTGTATGTTCATACACCATTAATAACATGTGCTGATTGTGAAGGATCAGATCAAATGTTTAAAATTACAACATTAGATTTTAATAATTTACCATATGATGAAGATGGTAAGGTTGATTTTTCAAAGGATTTATTTGGAAAACAAGCTTGGATTACTGGTTCAGGACAATTACAAGGTGAAACCTTCGCAATGGCATTTGGTGATATATATACTTTTGGACCTACATTTAGAACAGAGAATTCAAATACTCAAACTCATGCCAATGAATTTTGGATGATTGAACCAGAAATGGCATTTTGTGATTTAGAGGGTCTAATGGATATTGAAGAAGAAATGCTAAAATATGTAATCAAATATGTTATAGATAATTGTCCAGCTGAAATTGATTTTTGTGATCAGTTTGTAGAAAAAGGATTAAAAACAAAGCTTACAGACTTATTAAATGCTAAATTTACAAGAATTTCTCATCATGATGTTGTTGATATATTATTAAAAGCAAATCAAAAATGGGAATTTACTCCTAATTATAATGATGATATTGCAAAAGAGCATGAAAGATATATTACTGAATATTTTAATGGTCCAGTATTTATTACAAACTGGCCAAAGGATATAAAGGCATGGTATATGAAATTAAATCCAGATGGAAAAACCGTTGCCGCAGTTGATTTAGTTGTACCTAAGGCTGGTGAGCTTATGGGTGGTTCACAAAGAGAAGAAAATCTTGATGTTCTTTTAAAGAAAATGGATGATTTACATATTGATAAGGAAGGTATTGATTGGTATTTAGATACTCGTAGATATGGTGGCTGTGTTCATTCAGGCTTTGGTATGGGCTTTGAACGCTTAATTATGTATCTAACAGGTATTGAAAATATACGTGATGTTATTCCATATCCAAGAACTCCAAAAAATTGTGAATATTAATATGGGTATAGTATGAAAAAAAGATTTATTATATTTTTAATAACATTATTTGTTTTATTTTTATCAGCATGTAGTGCTAAAGAAGAAGATTTTTATATTCTTTTAAATGAATATAGCAATCTAAAAGAAGTAAAGCTTTTAGAAAAAACTGATGTTATAGATAAAAATGGTGTATTAATACAAGCAACTAAAACAATTAATGTAAATTCTAATAATTATTTTGCTGAAATTGAGAATAATAATGGTGAGGGATATATCACTAGAGTTGATAATAAGTTTTATTATTTATTAGGTGATACCTTTAAATCTATTGATTATACATATTCTGATGTATATTCTCTAATAGGAATAGATTATATATTTAAGATAAAGGACTATGATATTTCTAATGGTGTAGCAAAGAAAACTATAAAAACACCAAATGTTTCTTATTTTAAAAATCTAATATCCAATACTTCTAATGATCTTGAAAAGGATTATCAGTATGATACAGTTAATCCAATAAAAATAGAAATTACATTTAATAAGGAAGAAATAAAAGAAATAAAAATTGACATTTCAGAAACACTAAAAAAGAGTGTTAGCTCTGCAATAAAAACCATTGTTTTTTTAAGCGAAAGTCTTGAATTTTACGATAAAACTCAAGAAATAGAAAGTAAACTTGAAAATTTAGTTAATACTGATTTTAAGGTAAATACCGGCAATATATTAGATACCTATGTTATTGAAATGGTATATCAATATGGTGATTCTATTTACATAAAATCAGGAGATTTTGATATGCTTATTGATGCTGGTCAAAAAGAAGATGGGCCTAATATTAATAAATTATTATTAAGTTATTGTGATGATAAAAAACTCGATGTATTAATAGGTACTCACGGACATGGTGATCATTTAGGTGGTTTTTCAAATGGTGCTTTAAATAGTATTAATTCAGTTGGTTTGATAATTGATTATGGTTATGCTGATGGCGGAAATTCAAAAACATATGAAAGTATTCGTGATTCATATGTTAAATTAGGAGCAAAGTATTATTCTGCTTATGATTGTGTAAATTATACAAATGGTGGACAAAAGAAGTATAAATTCTCAGATGATTTATCATTAGAGGTTTTAAATACAAATCAATATGCAAAAACAGGTTCAAAAGCTACTAGTGATAATGAAAATGATTACTCAGTTGTAGTAAAATTACAATTTAAAAATCATTCTTATTTGTTTTCTGGTGATATATCAGGAGATGAATTGATTTTTGAAGAAAGCTTAATGAAGGAAGATATTGAAAATATTACTGTTTATAAAGCAGCACATCATGGTTCAAGTACCCATAATACAAATTCAAAAAGGTTTTTAGATTTTATTAATCCAGAAATTTGTTTAATTTCTGCAGCAATTGTTGATTCATTTAATCCTTTTGCTAATGATCATCCATCTAAAATATTTTTATCAAGACTTTATGAATTAAATAAAATTAGTAGCAGTAGAAATGTATATTTTAATGGAACGATGGGTACAATTCATTTAGTAGATAATGGTATAAATAATATTGGTGTAACAGGCTTTGGTGCAACAAAAGGTTATTATTATAATGGTGCAAAAGTTACAGGAGAAAACTCGTATAAATTAGATTCAACAATATTCTATCAAAAACGATAATTTTGCTTAAAATTTTTAAAAAAGGGGAGATAATACTCCTTTTTTGTTTTTTTGACAAAAAAGTAGTAAAAAACAAGTAATAATACAACCAATATTATTTACATTATTTGCTTATTTTGATAAAATAAAGTATAGTTATGATTGTCGAAAAAATAAATCGGGGTGAAATTTTTTATGAAAATTGTGCTTAAAAATTTAACTAAAGTTTTTATGAACAAGAAAACAAAGACTGAAGTAAGAGCAGTCGATAATATGGATGTTGAAATTCCAGATGGAAAGCTAGTTGGATTGCTTGGACCATCAGGCTGTGGTAAATCAACAACATTGTTTATGATTTCAGGATTACAAACTCCTTCTTCAGGAGAAATTTATTTTGGAGAAAACAATGTTACAAAGCTAGCACCTGAAAAAAGAGGTATTGGTTTAGTATTCCAAAATTATGCATTATATCCACACATGACAGTAGGTCAAAATATAATGTTTCCTTTGTTAAATCAAAGAATTCCAAAGAAAATTGCTTTAGAAAGAGCTACAGAAGCAGCAAAGCTTGTTCAATTAGAGAATTTAATGGATAGAAAGCCAAATGAGCTTTCTGGTGGACAGCAACAAAGAGTTGCGATTGCACGTGCGTTAGTTAAATCTCCTAATGTTTTGTTGTTAGATGAGCCTCTATCAAATCTAGATGCTAGATTAAGATTACAAACAAGAGAAGAAATAAAAAGAATTCAAAGAGAAACAGGAGTAACTACTGTATTCGTTACACATGATCAAGAAGAAGCTATGAGTATTTCAGATATAATCATTGTAATGAAATTAGGTGTAGTTCAGCAAATGGATGCACCTCAAAAGGTTTATGATGATCCTGCAAACTTATTCGTTGCACAATTTTTAGGTACACCACCTATTAATACATTTAATGGTAAAATTGAAAATGGTAAAGTTTATATTGGTGAAGAAGCAATTATGGATACAAAACTTCCAAATCAAGAAGTATATGTTGGTATTAGACCCGAAGGCTGTGAGGTTGATCCAAATGGCGAATTTACAGTTAATGTTCAACAATTAGAGATAATGGGAAGAGATATTTCTATTATTGCTAACCATGCTGAATGCTTAAAGCCATCACTAAGAATCATAGTTGATGCAGACGTAAATGTAGGTGTTGGTGAGGTTAAGCTTTCAATTAAACCAAATAAGATTTTCTTGTTCAATAAAGAAACAGAAGTTAGATTATATGAACCAAAAGAAAGCCCTTCTTTAGAGGCTAATGAGCCTGTTACAGAATAAGGAGGATTTCTATGGAACAAAAAAATGGTTGGAAAGCATGGATATATTTAGCACCGGCACTAATAATTTTAGCTGTGTTTACTTTTTATCCACTAGTTAATACTATTTATATATCATTTTTAAATGGATACAAGCAGTCTTTAGCTGCATCAGGTGTTTCATTTAAATTTGGTATTAACAATTATGTTCAGGTATTTAAAAATGATTATTTGATTGAAGGACTTGTTAATACGTGTATTATTGCGTTTGTTACAGTTCCTCTTTCAACAATAATTGCATTGTTGATTGCGGTAGGTTTAAATTCAATTAAACCTCTTAGATCATTTTTACAAACAATTTATTTCTTACCTTATGTTACAAATGGAATTGCCATTGGTATGGTATTTTCAATGATATTTAGTGTTTATCAAACGGGATCAGTTGTAAATAATATTGGTTTGTTTAATCATTTGTTACAGCTTTTTGGAGTTGATGTTACTGATTTAACTTGGGTATCAACTAATGCTCCTAAATTTAATAAAATGTTTGTACTATGTACATATATAATTTGGAATGCATTGCCATTTAAAATTATGATTTTATTGGGTGCATTACAATCTGTTAATAAGCAATATTATGATGCTGCAAGGGTTGATGGAACATCTAGATTTAGAGTATTTACAAAAATTACAGTTCCATTAATTTCTCCAATGTTATTATATGTTGTAGTTACAGGTTTCATTGGAGCATTTAAAGAATATACTAGTGCTGTTGGTATTTTTGGCGAAAATCTAAAGGATTATGGTATGACAACAATGGTAGGATTTATTTATGATTCATTAAGTCAGGTATGGACTGGTAGAGCTGCTGCTGGTGCACTATTCTTATTCGTAATCATTCTATTCATTACCTTAATTCAATTCTTAGTATCTAAGAAAAAGGTTCATTACTAGGAGGTGGTTTAAATGCAAGAATTATCTAAAAGAGAACTTGAATTACAATCACTGATTAAAAGTGATGAAGAACTTAAAAAAGCAGCAAAAAGACAAAAGATTTTTAAAGTAATTAGATTAATTGTTATATATTTGTTCTTAATTTTTGTAGCATTTATTATGATATTCCCATTCTATTGGATGATTAATTCATCATTAAAATCTATGGATGAATACTATTTGGCAAATCCTACATTTTGGCCAATGGAGGTTCATTGGGAAAATTATATGAATGCTTGGCAAGCAGCTGATTTTGGTAGATATATGATTAATACAGTAATTGTTGGTGTTACATCTACAATATTATCGTTATTAATTACTATATTAGCAGCATTTGCTTTTGCGAGAATTAATTTTAAGGGAAGAGAATTATTGTTTACAATTCTACTTGCAACAATGATGATTCCTGGTGAAATGTTTACAATTACAAACTATGTTACAGTTTCAAACTTAGAGTGGACAAATTCTTATACAGTATTAATTATTCCATTTTTAGTTAGTGTGTTTTATATCTATTTATTAAGACAAAACTTCAAACAAATTCCGGATTCCTTATATTATGCAGCAAAGGTTGATGGTACAAGTGATTTAAAATATTTGTTTAAAGTGATGGTTCCACTTTCAATGCCATCTATCATCTCAATTACAATACTTAAGATGATGGGAGCGTGGAATTCATATGTATGGCCTAGACTTGTTGCTAATAGCGACAGTTATAAGCTTATTACAAATGGACTTCGTACAGCCTTTACAACAGAATCAGGCCGTGTTGATTATCCATTACAAATGGCAGCAGTAACAATTGTTTCTATACCACTTTTCTTAATATTTATTTTCTTTAGGAAATATATTATGAGAGGCGTTTCTAGAAGCGGAACAAAAGGTTAAAAATTGAAGGAGAAAATTAAAATGAAATTTCAAAAAAGAATTTTTGGTTTAGCAGCTTTAGGTGCTAGTGCTTTAGCTTTAGCTTCTTGTGGCACAAAGGTTGCAGCAAATTTTGTATGTCCAGAGGAGTTTGATACTCAAACACCAGTAACAATTACATTTTGGCACACTCAAGGTGACAATTTACAAAAGGTTTTAAATGAAGCAATTGAAGAATTTACAGCATTATATCCAAACATTACAGTTGAACATCAACAAATTGGTGGTTATGATGATGTACGTGATCAAATCGTAACAAATATGGGTACTGGAGGATATCCAAGTATGGCATATTGCTATCCAGACCATGTTGCATTATATAATGAGGCAACAATTGCTGTATCATTAGATGATGTAATTGCAAATGGAAAGTATGGTCTTGGTGGTTCTGAATTAAAATTTGATGGACCTACTAAAGAAGATTTTGTTGAGGCTTTCTATAATGAAGGTTCAGTATATGGTGATGGTTTAATGTATACAATGCCATTTTTAAAATCAACAGAAGCTTTATTCTACAATAAGACATTCTTTACTGAGCATAATTTAAAAGTTCCTAAAACTTGGGAAGAAATGTGGGAAACTTGTGCTAAAATTAAAGAAATTGATCCAAAATCTTGTCCATTAGGATATGATTCAGATTCAAATTTATTTATTACATTATCAGAAACTTATGGTTATGCATATACTTCTCAAAATTCATTTGATTTTGATAATGAAGGAATGAGAGGCTTAATGAAGACTTTCAAAGAAAACTACAATAAGGGCTATTTTACTACTCAAGGTATTTATGGTACATATACTAATACATTAATGACAGATACATCTTTAGATTCTCGTGCTTATATGTGTATTGGTTCAACTGCAGGTGCAACATATCAAGCTAATAGTTCTGGTGCATTTGAAACAGGCGTATCTAATGTTCCTTATGCTGCAGGAAAAGAAGCAAAGGCTATTTCTCAAGGTCCATCATTAGTATTATTTAAGAAGGACAATGCTCAAGAGGTATTAGCTACTTGGTTATTTACTCAATATTTATTAACAGATTCAGTTCAAGTTAGATTTGCTATGACTTCTGGTTATTTACCAGTTACAAAAACTGCTCAAAATAATGAAGTTTATGTTAATAATTTCTTAAGCAAGGCTGATGGAACTAAAAATGGAATTGCTGCAACAGCAACAAAACAAGCAATTGCTCAAAATAATGCATACTTTACTTCTGAAGTATTCATTGGTTCTTCTTATGCTCGTGATGAAGTTGGTAGCTTAGTATCAAGCTTAATGCAAGATAAGGCTGCAGTAACTGATGAACTAGTTCAAAGCTACTTCACAAAAGCTATCAAGAATTGTAAATATCAAGCAGGTCAATAATAATGAAAAAATTAGGCAAAGTATTTAGTTTACTTTTAGTCCTAGGATTATTCGTTTTTTTCACATTAACAAGCTGTGGTGAAAAAGAAAGCGAGCCAGCAACAGATGTTGATTATGTTTCTCAAGTAAAACTAACCGAGGATTTTACCGGAAAAACGTTTGCTAAGGATGGTATAGAGGAGGTCACTTTATATCAAGCAGTAGATGGAGATACAATTCATGTTACTGGTCAGGATGATTCAATTTTAAAGTTAAGATTTTTAGGTGTAGACACTCCAGAATCTACTGCTGCAGTAGAGGCTTGGGGTGTAGCTGCCTCAAACTTTACTAAGGGATTAGTAAAGGCAGCTGCCTCATTAGTTATTACATCAGATGGTGGACCAGGAGAACAAGATAACTATGATAGATGGTTAGCTTGGGTTTGGTATAAGTTACCAGATAAGGAAGAATATAAATTATTGAATTTAGAATTAGTTCAAGAAGGCTATTCTGTATCTAAAAATGCAGGTGTTAAAAATTATGTTTCTGAGCTTATTGCTGCTGCAGATCAAGCTCGTAAAAAAGGTATTAAGGTTTGGGGAGAAACAGACCCTGATTATTGCTATACAGAAGCAATGGAAACTACTTTAATGGCTTTACAAAAAGATTTGCATGAAAATGGTCAAAATAGTAAGTATTATTTAAAGAAGGTAATCTTTACAGCAACAATTGCTAGAATTGATGGTAATGAATACTATTTAATTGATGAAGATTTAGAAACAGAAACTTGGTATGGAATTCAAGTGTTCTATAGACCTACTGGAATTTCAACAGGTTATATGGAAGAAATAGGAAATAGAATTAAGGTTTCTGGTACTATAACTTATTATGAGACAGGAAATGTTTATCAGTTAACTGATATCGTTGATAAGCTTTTGACATCAAATAAAGATAATATTAAGTTATTAGAAAAAGTTGATGTTAAGGCACAAGAAATTACTGCTGCATCACTAAATGATACTACTAGTTATGCAAAAGAATTTACTTTAGTTACATTAAAAAATATTGTTGTAACTAGCTGTTATACTACAAATACCTCAGGATCATCAAGTAAAGGTGCTATTACTATAACAGGTAAGGTTGATGGACAAATAGTAAAGGTTCGTACATCTGTTTTATATGATAGAACAGGAAAATATCAAGTTGATTCTAATTCAATTGTTTTACAATCAAATTTTGAAGGCAAAACAATTGATGTAACAGGTATTATAGAAAAGTATAATGACAATTATCAGATTTCATTAATATCAATGGATGACGTAGTTATTCGTTGATATAAAAATAAAATGAAATAAAAAGGAGAAAAGCTTAGATGAAACAATTAAAAAAAATTGCTTTATTTGTGGTAGCTTTAGTTCTTTCTTTATTCACATTAGCTTCATGTGATAAAGAACCAGTAAATTCTGGTGCTGAGGCAGCTACAAAGAAAATTATGCTTATGCAAGATAAGCAAACTGCAGTTACTGCAGATTTCGAAGTATCAAGTATTGTTAAGGGAGATAATGGAGTTACATATAATGTGGCTTGGACATCAAATACTCCTGTTGTTTCTTTCGGTGAAGCAGATCAAGAAACAAAATTAATTACAGCAACAGTTGCTTATAATCCTTCATTAAAGGAAGATGCAAATGTTAAATTAACAGCAACAGTTACTAATCCAGATAATGCTGAAGATAAAGCATCAAAGGAATTTGGATTTACTGTTCCTAAGTTTGTAGCATCTACTTGTGCGGATTATGATAAGGCTAAAAAAGGTGATACAATTACATTAAAGGGTGTAATCACTGCAAGAGAATCATATTCTGCAAGCTATAAGAATACATCTGTATATATTGCTTGTGAAGATGGTGGCTTTGAAGCATATCGTCTTGCTTGTGCATCTCAAGAAGCATATGATAAAGATTTAAAGATTGGTAATACAATTTATGTTACTGGTACAATTGCTACATATAATGGTTTAAGAGAATTAAATCCATGTACTTATATGACTGATGATACTGCAAATTCAGTTAAAGCAGCAACAGATATTACTGAATCAGTTTTAGCTGGAAATTTACCTACAAAGGCTATTCAATGTCATCCAGTTAAATTAACAAATATTTCAGTTGTTTCTGTAAATGGAACTACAATTGTTGTAGGTGATCAAGCAGATAAATCTAAACAAATTACTGTTAAGGTTTCTAAATATTTAACTCCTGAAGCATCAGATGAGTATAAATTATTAACTGGCTTAATCGCTGGTGATGTTGTAACAATTGAAGGTGTTGTTGGTTGGTATAATAATGCTCAAATTATTCCTTTAACTGCATCTTTTACTAGGGATTATTCTAATGGATTTGCAAATGAAGTAAAAACAGCAGCAAATGTTCCTGCTCAAGTATATGGTATTAAGGAAATCGTATTAGCTAATGAAGCTGATATTGAAGCAAATACAAATTATACTGGAATGACTGCTACATGGACTTCAAATAGTGATAAGGCTGTAGTTGGAACAAAGACTATCGTTGTTACTCCAGCTCAAGGAACTGAAGGAGAAGAAGGATATGTTCCAGCTGTAACTAGAGTTGTTCCTACCTTAACTACTGCAGTAGTTACTGAAGATACAGATGTTACTTTAACATTAACTGTTAAGGTTGGAGAAGAAGTTAAAACAACTGAAACAGTTACAATTAAATTACTTGCGAATGTTGTAGTTGATTCACATGAAACTTATGTAAATGCTGAAGATGATACTGTATTATATGTAAAGGGTACAGTTGTACAAGTATATGTATCATCTAAAAATAAGACAGAAGTTTATATTGTAGACGCTGATGGAAATGGATATTATATCTTTAATTCTACAGTATTAGATGTGGAAATTGGTGATTTGATTACTGTTTCTGCTAAGAAAGATACTTATAATGATGTTTTAGAATTAGTAAATGTTACAATTTTAGCAACAGAAGAAGGTACTGCTACTCCTACAGATGTTACTACTGATTTAGCAGCTAATGGTTTAACTATTACTGCTGAAACTCAAGGTAAGTTTGTATCATTCACTGGTAAATACAAAGAAAAATCTGGTTCAAATCAAGTATTTGTAGTAGGTGAAGGTGAAGCAGCAAAAGAAATAAATGTATTTATGAAGGGTATTAATCCTGCATATTTATCAGCAAATGAGTCTTATAAGATTACAGGTACTTATGGTATTTTTAAGAATACAACTAGTGGTGTTGTAACAAATCAAATTGTTGTTTATACATTAGATTATGTAGAAGACTTAAGAGCTGCTGATGTAAGAGCTCAATTAGAAGTTGACGCTATTAAGACTACAATTGGAACTACTAAATTTGAAAAAAATGCTGAAAAAACTTTAAATTTAATTTATAAAGATTCAACATTAACTGTAACAGTAGCTAATGGTGGTGAAGCAGTAGTTTGGAATGCTACAACAGGTAAACTAACTATTACTCCTGCTGAAGCAGCAGTTTCTGCAACAGTTACAATTTCAGTTACAATTGGAGATCAAACAAAGACTGCTGATGTTACTGTAGAAGCACAATTACCTGAGTCTACAGGAATTACAGCCGGAGAAAATTTAAAAGTTACTGGTGATTATACTTCAAATACATCAGAGAATAATATTAAATTAAGTAAAACTGAAAATAACGCTACAACATTAGGATTTGATGAGAGATTATTTACAATTACATTAGAAAATTATAGTCTATCTTCAATTCCTATGATCAATACAGCAGGAGATAATCCTTCTTATTTATCATTATATCGTGAAAGCGATAAAGTTGCTGCAGGTACTGGTAATGGTAGTAAATTAACTTTCTCAGTAAATACTATATCAGGATTTACTGTTGTTATTAATTCTATAAAAATTGTATTTAACAACACTACTAAAACTACTGCTGCTACAGTAAAAGTAGGAGATACAAAAATCGAATCTACAGCAACAGAAGCAAAAACAGGAGTTTATGCAATTAATTCTTCATCATTTACATTACAAAATAAAGAAAATCAGCAATTAAGAATTTCTTCAATTGAAATAACTTACTCTATTATTGCTAACAGCTAGTTGAGAAAATTCAATTAAAATCCAAAATTTATAACACATTTCTTATGTTTTTTGCTAAACATAAGAAATCAATATAAAAGACATTTCAAAGTTATATTTTGAGATGTCTTTTTGTTATTTCTAAATATTTTAAAAATATAAAGTTAATAATATATCCACAAAATATTAATTGTGAAAATTATAATTTAAGTTATGTAAAAAAAGTTTCAAATTAATAATAAAAATAAAATACCTTGAACACAGTGAAGTGGTACCAGTTTAGTAGACAAAAAGAAAAAAATACCTACTAATCTATATTTATAAGAAATAAAATATGGTTACTAACAATATGACGTTGGTAACCATTTTTATATGAAAGGATCTTATTAATATGAAACATGCTAGTACCATTAAAAACTTTAAAAGCTATTGTAACAGTAATTGTTGTCCTAAATACATATCTAAATATGTTGACGGATTATCGGATGATGAATTTATCTTATTCTATAATGAAGTCAAGCTTGCAGCTTCATATTTAATTGATGAGGATTATTTATTCTATAAGATGTTTTGGATTATGAAATATCCATGGAATAATCTATCTGAAGAATTATTTCTTCAATTATTCTTTAATATTGAGGGATATGATTTATCCAAAATTATAACTGAATCTAAGTATGATGAATTATCGAATAAATTTATTTCTTCTTTGGAAGGTGTTTTAATTCAAGAGGATACTGACCAGTCATCGTATAATGATAATACTCTACCGGTGTAAGATAAGCTAAATCCCATTGATATCTTTCATTATTATAATAATCAATATATTCAACTATTTTTAGCTTAACTTCATCAAATTCTTTGCACATTGAAATATCTATCTCATCCTTCATATGTCCAAAGAATGATTCTTGTGGGGCATTATCCCAACAATTTGCTTTTCTTGACATTGATTGTCTCAACTCATAATTATGTAATAATGCTTTAAATGAATATGCCTTATAATGAATGCCTTGGTCACTATGTACTAAGGCATTTTGTGGTATTTCATGCTTATGTAATTTCATACACATATTTACAGTATCTAATACGAAATCCTCTTCCATAGAAGAACTAACGGCATAACCTAATATCTCATTTGTATATGCGTCTTTCATTACAGATACATAACATTTTTGACAATTACCATAAAATATGTATTTAATATCAGTTAAAATAACATATCTAGGACCTTTTCCTTTAAAATCACGTTTTAATAGATTTGGGGCTACACTACTTTTTTCAAGTGCTTTAGCCATTTGCGTATAAGGATTAGCCTTTCGAATTGGGCAAAATAAATTATATTTCTTCATTAATCTACGTATTTTGTTACGACTCATAGGATGCCCATTTCTAAGTAATCTCATAAAGATACTACGACTACCTTTTTTGAAGCTTCTGTAATTATACGCTTCAAGAATTAGTTCAAAATCTGCTCTATCCTGCAGTTCCTTGTTATTAGGTGATGATATCCTATTTAAATATTTATAAAAGCCTGATCTTGATACTTGTGCCTATTCACATAATCTTTCAATGGACATCATATTATCATCCTGGCTTATTGCTTTTTCTATAGCTTTATATCTATCTATTGCCTTGACTTGTTGAATTTCGCTTGTCTCACTAAAAATTCCATTTTTTTTAGAAATTCAAGTTCTTGCCTTAATTTTTTATTTTCATTTTCAAGTTTGGCAATTTTCTCTTCATCGGATAATTCACGTTCTAACAGTCTTCCCGAATTTTCACTGCGCATATCTTTCAGTCCTTCAATTCTCTTTTCCATTGCCCTAAATCTTTCAGAAGCTTGCTTAATTCTTTGATGCCCTAACATTTTTGGATCAAATCCAGCAATAATAAAAATCTCAGTTGGTTTCTTTGAAAGATTGTACATATTCACGAAAAACTCTCTAAATTCTTCAGTATAAGTAATTGATTTAGAAGAGACCTTCTTAACATACGGGTTTTTTATTAGAAGATCTTGCTCTTGCTCAGTAAATAATTTATTTGACATTATAAGCACCACCTACAGTACTATAATATCATAAAAATCCCACATTAGATTTCTCCAACGTGGGATTATGTGGGCTCTTTTTCTAAACTGTCCACTTTTTTAGAGCCAGTTCA
>JALEQD010000156.1 GCA_022768655.1 Anaeroplasma sp. | reverse complement strand
ATCATCCTCTCCGAGCCGGCCAATCACGAGCTTATCGAAATGAAGAATATATGCTCTAAGTTGTTTGCTCTTTTATTGGAAAAGCCTACGGACTATGTTGCATGGCACGAAAAGATTTCATCCATGGAACAGAAAATTGATGATATGACCATCCGATTCAGGGACAACATGTATGAACGGATTCAGTCTGGTCGCTGCTCCGATGAGGGAAGCATCTTATTTTCAGAAATGCTGACCGATTTTGAACGCATTGGAGACCATGCACAGAATATTTCAAACGAAATAATGAAAACGGAAATGATTGACAAATAAAAATCCAGTATGCTGCACTCCTGCGATATTCACCCGCCGAAGCACTGCATAAAAACAGCAGACATTTCCCCTACCCGGAATTAATTATCAAAAAAATATCCAAAAGAGCCGAAATTTGATTGACTATATCATGTAAAAAAGTTATAATGAATATATATATTTTCGGCATTATTTCAACCGATTTAACAATTTTAGTTACTGTTCAGGACCTGCGGCTGCATATGTGCAAGTTGTACGTTTGTGCTTACGGATATAGCACAGCTTGCACATATGAAGACCAGGTAGTAACCTCCCAATGAGCAAAATATCCAGCGAGTCCACTTCATAATTAGCCAAAATGTATATTCTGGCATTTTGCGAATGCAGGTCCTGAATAGTTACTAATTTTTATTACAGTTCCATCGAGGAACGGTTATTTCATATCAGGAAGGAGGCTGTGGACAGTTCGCTTAATAATATTAGGAAAGGAGAGTATGCAGTTCATTCTTTGAACAGACATACGATATAATTAACATGGTAGAATACAGAGATGGGAAAATTTGTTTAGAAAAACTGGAAATCAAGGATATCGTCGATATCAAGGTTCTTCAGGATTTCCTGGACAACTTTGCACTGGGCATGAATTGCGCTGCGGTATCGGTGGACCGGCATGGACAGGAGATTACAAAGCCAAGCTATTACCGTGACTTCTGCCAGAAGTACATACACATGTCATCCCTTGGTGACAAGCGCTGCGCAGAATGCCATAACCACATGGGAGAAGAGGCGGTAAAGACCGGAAAACCATTTATCGGAAACTGCCATGCAGGACTGATTGATTTCGCTGCACCGATTATGGTAAACGGGTACCATATCGGAACCGTACTCGGCGGACAGATTCTGGACAAAAGCCCGAATGCTTCTTCCATCAGAAGAACGGCAGGCGAGCTTGGTTTAGATCCGGATGCACTGGAATCTGCTGCTGAGAGGATTGATATTGTAGCGGAACGCAACATCAGGGCTGCTGCCGAGGTGCTTTATGTCGTTGTGAATGAGATTGCCCAGAGCGGCTACAACAAATTAGAGCTTGAATATCTTTCTAATACCTTTGCAGAAAACTTCATTCAGATTTCGCAGGTGGTGGAAGCACTTACGAATTCCGCAATGGATATCACAAACAGCCAGCATGACCTGGAAAGTGAAATCTGCAACGTCAACGAACTCGCAAATGAGATTGGAAAGATTAATGAGTCTATCGCACAGGTAGCCCGCAAGATTAAGATGATCGGACTGAATGCTTCCATCGAGGCTGCCAGACTAGGCGAGAAGGGAAGAGGCTTCACTGTAGTTGCAAACGAGATACAGCACCTTTCCGAAAGCACAAAGCAGACTACCTCTCAGGTTTCAAGCTTAAACATGCGAATCGAGGAGAAGCTGCAGACCACCATAGAGAATGCCCACAAAACACTGGCCGTTACCGAGGACCAGTCGGCCGCCATGGAGGAACTCTATGCAACCGTGCAGAATTCCATGCAGCTGGCAGAAA
>JALEQD010000219.1 GCA_022768655.1 Anaeroplasma sp. | reverse complement strand
CCTCATAGGTAATCTCCCGGCTCTCCTTCATCGTATCGAACAAATCCTTCTTTATCTTCCGGACTGTCTTCCGCTCCGAAAAAAGAACGCCGTTCTCATAATGCAGGTAAAAACTCCGGTAATCCATATTGATGGTTCCGATAATTCCACAATCCTCGCATAGAATGGTCTTTGCATGGATAAATCCCGGTGTATATTCATAAATACGGATTCCATTCTGCAGAAGAAGCCCATAGTTGTAATTCGTCAAAAGCTTCACACTCTTCTTGTCCGGAATGTTCGGCGTAATAATCCGGACATCCACGCCGCTCTTCGCCGCAATAATCAGTGCCTCGCGCATATTCTCCTCAATGATGAGGTACGGTGTGGTGATATACAAAAAATCCGAGGCATAATAAATCATCTGTAAATAGGCATTCTCTATCGCATTCTCCTTGCGGAAACACGGGCCGTCCGAGATGACCTGGCAGTAGCTATGGTTCTGATGAAACAACGCATCCGGGCGGTACTTCATATAATCGGTATCCAGCCGCCCCGAACAAATCTCCCACATCTGCAGAAAGGTTACCGTAAGGCCCCAGACCGCATCTCCCACAATCCGCAGTCCATTGTCTTTCCATGTACCAAACCGCTCGATGATATTCACATATTCATCCGCCAGGTTAAAGCCGCCGACATAACCGATGTTCCCATCCACCACCACGATTTTCTGATGGCTTCTATAATTCATGTAAAGCTTCTCCGTATACTTGTAAATCGGATTAAACACCTGTACCTGGAATCCTTCTTTTTCCAGTTCACGTGGAAAATTCTTCTCCGTCCGCATCATGGCACCAAAGTCATCATACATGAAACGGACTTCAACGCCCTCCTCAACCTTCTTTCGCAGAATCTCATGCACCTTGTCCCACAGTGCTCCCTCCGCTACAATAAAAAAATCCACGAAAATGAACTTTTTTGCCTCTTTCAGGTCCACAAACATCGCCTCAAAGGCATCCTCGCCCATTGGAAAATACTCCAGCTGGTTGTTCTTCGTCAGAGGGAATCCCATCCGCTCAAGATACTCTGCAAGGCGGCTCTTGTAAGAATACGCCTTACGGTATTCCTCCATAATCGGTGCCTGCGGTTTCAGATACTTCCTTCCATGCTCCATGCATTCCAGGGATTTTTTCT
>JALEQD010000129.1 GCA_022768655.1 Anaeroplasma sp. | reverse complement strand
CAAGCAGAGGCAGTAGTCGAAATGTTTGGTGGTAACAAAGAGGATATTAAGATTATTGGTATTCGTCATGGGGAAAAAATGTATGAGACATTATTAACTAATGAGGAATGTGCAAAGGCAGAAGATCTTGGTAATTTCTACAGAGTTCCAGCTGATAATCGTGGTTTAAATTATGATAAGTATTTTAAAGATGGAGATAAGGAAAGAGTTAAATTATCTGAGTTCAATTCAAATAACACTAGACAATTAACAATTCCTGAAATTAAAGAAGCTATGTATAAGCTTTCATATATTCAAGAAGAATTAGCAAAAGCAAATAAGTAATATTGGTGGTGAAATCATATGTATGACTTCAAATGGAAAGAAAATGGTTCTATTAAACTATTAATAATTGTTGGAACTAGGCCTGAAATTATAAGACTTGCAGCTGTTATGAAACGTGCAAGAGAATACTTTGATGTTTGTATTGCTCATACTGGTCAAAATTATGATAAAAATCTTAATGATGTATTCTGGAGTGATTTTGATTTAGGTGGACCAGATGTGTGGATGAATGTTGTAGGTGAAAACCTAGGTCAAACTTGTGGTAATGTTATTGCTCGATCATATGAATTAATGGTAGAAATTAAACCTGATGCCGTATTAGTTTTAGGTGATACAAATTCATGTTTATCTGCTATTTCTGCAAAAAGATTACATATTCCAGTATTTCATATGGAAGCAGGAAATAGATGTAAGGATGAAAATCTTCCTGAAGAGACTAATAGAAGAATTGTTGATGTAATTTCTGATGTTAATTTGCCTTATTCAGAGCCTGCTAGAAAATATCTTCATGAACTTGGTATGCCAAAGGAAAGAACTTATGTTACTGGTTCTCCTATGGCGGAGGTTTTAAGAGGCAATTTATCAAAGATTGAATCAAGTGATGTGTTAACACGTCTAGGGTTAGAAAAAAATAAATATATTTTGCTTTCGGCTCATAGAGAGGAAAATTTAGATAGTGAAAAGAATTTCTTATCTTTATTTAATGCCATTAACGCTTTAGCAGAGAAGTATGATTGTCCTATTTTATATTCTTGTCATCCAAGAAGTAGAAAAAAATTGGAAGCATCTGGTTTTAAACTTGACTCAAGAGTTAGAGTGAATGAACCACTAGGCTTTAATGACTATAATAATCTTCAGATGAATGCATTAGCAATTGTATCTGATTCGGGTACATTACCAGAGGAGTCATCTTTCTATTTGTCAATAGGTAAGCCTATTGCGGCAGTATGCATTAGAACATCAACTGAAAGACCTGAAGCTTTAGAAGCTGGAGATTTTATTCTTGCTGGTATTACAGAAAAAGAATTACTACAAGCTACATCTATGGCTATAGATATGAAAAATAAAGGTATTTTAGGACATCCATGTGTTGATTATACAGATGAATGTGTTTCAATGAAGGTTGTTAGAATAATCCAATCATATGTTAACGTTGTTAATAAAATGGTTTGGAGAAAAGATTCAAAATAAAAAATGCCAACATTATGTTGGCTTTTTTGAAAGGACAAGTATATGAAAATATTAGTGACTGGAGCTAAGGGAATGGTTGGTACTGCCTTAGTTAATAATCTTAAAACTTTGCAAAATGGTACAAATAAAACAAGACCTAACATTGTTGTAGATGAAATTTATGAATATGATATTAATAACTCATATGAAGAATTAGATGAATACTGTTCTAAGTGTGATTTTGTATTTAATCTAGCTGGTGTTAATAGACCTGAAAATCCAGAAGATTTCATGAAGGGAAATTTTGGATTTGCATCTGATCTTTTAAATTGTTTAAAGAAACATAATAACAAATCTACAATTATGTTGTCATCTTCAATTCAAGCAACATTATCTGGTAGATTTGGTACATCAGAATACGGAAAATCCAAATTGGCTGGTGAAGAATTATTCTTTAATTATGCAAAAGAAACAGGTGCTAAAGTTGCAGTCTATCGATTTGTTAATTTAATGGGGCATTCTAGACCAAAATATAATTCAGCAGTTTCAACATTTTGTTGGGCAGTTGCTAACGATGAACCATATACAGTTAATGATAGATCAACACAATTAGAATTATTATACATTGATGACCTTGTTGAAGGAATGTATGATCTTCTTGAAGGTAAAGAGTTGCATTGTGAATTTGATGGAGTAGAAACTGTTAATAATCCTAGTGGCAGATATTGCTATGTTCCAATAACACATAAGGTAACTTTAGGTGAAATTGTTGATTTGTTACAACAATTTAAAAATCAGCCTAAAACATTAATGATGCCAAAGATTCCTGATGGCAGTTTTGCTAAAAAATTATACTCATTATATTTAACATATTTACCAACAAAAGATTTTAAATATGCCTTTAAAATGAATGTTGATGATAGAGGCTCATTTACAGAGTTGTTGCATACAGAAGATTGTGGACAGGTTTCTATTAACATTTCTAAACCTGGAATTACTAAAGGTAATCATTGGCACAATAGTAAGTGGGAATATTTTATTGTAGTTGCTGGGCATGGATTAATTCAAGAGAGAAACATAAATACAGGTGAAATGGTAGAATTTGAAGTAAGTGGGGATAAAATTGAAGCTGTTACTATGATTCCTGGATGGACACATAATATTATTAATTTATCTGAAACAGAAAATTTAGTTACAGTAATGACTTGTAATGAAATATTTAATCCAAATCATCCTGATACATTTTTTAATAAAGTTTAACATTTATTGACCTTAATATGTATATCATATTTTGGTCTTTTTCTTTATATCCGCATTTTAAATATTCAAAATTTATTGAAACTTTTTCCCACACCCCAAATCGTGCACCCCTACCATTCTATAATTGAATTGTAGGCAGGACATATGCATGATTTCCGGTACAAGAAATAATACAATGATAGACACAATAGGTACGACAGCATTCATGTATATTAATCCTCCTACAAGGAAGGAGTGGTATTTATTTATTTAAATACTAATGAAAGGAGGAGCTTGATACATGAATAATAAAACAAAATGTATGCTAACAATTACATTAAATGAAAATCCATATACTCATCAAAAGGATTATTCAACAGAAGTAACATTAATTGACTATAACCTTGAACATCCATCATTTGCTAATGAATGTAACCTAGTAGTTGCACCTAGTAGAAAAAAAGATGACATGAAAAAGGATGAAATCACATTAGTATTACTTGAAAGAAAAGAAACAGCCTTAATGGATAAGCTTAAGGATGAATCACAATCTATTAAAAATCTAGCTTGTGAGCTTGTAATTGGTACATTTAAAACTACAGGAAAAGATTATTATGCAGCAATAGTATATTTTACAGAAGAACACTTTAAAATGTATTTCTTATCACCTAATAATCTAAGATCACTAAAGCATAGAGACTTACATGCTGAATTTGAACGTCGCCAGGACATCATTATTGATGATGAAGAAGAAAAGGATGAAGAATAATTAGCGAGATAATATCACTATTAAGTAAATTTGCCTCCTTAATAGCTTCACTATTCCTATTCATATGGAAAATAATAAAGTACATATTTGTAAAATGCTGGAAGTTTATATTACTAATACTTTCAGCATTTCTATCAATATTTTCAATTAAGAAAATAACCAAGGAGGATTAAATCAATTTCAAAAAGATTTAAACTAATATTTACACTATTATTATCATTTATAATGCTATTTGTGATTGCGACTCCAGCCTTTGCAGCTGAAGCTCCAATGTCTACACGTATCACTGAAGAAGTAGAGCGTTATGTAAATAATGGTACATTACCATCATGGCATTTACACTATTACCAAGATGATGGCTATCAAGCCTTCTACTATAAATCAAAATATCTAAATGATAATTTTGATAGTTTCAAGAAATACTCATCAGGACAAATAGCTACCTATTGCTCCTGGTATCGTACAGAACAAAATGAAACATGGGATTATATCCTAGATAACCTTGATATAGAACATGAATACCTAGAACCCAATAAGTATTTAGGTCTATATTGGGATTCGGTAGTAAATAATAAAATAGAAGAAGGATATCTATACCTAATATGGACATCTGAATATCTACAAAGTGAATTTGTTACCTTACTTGAATTCACTGAATCAAATAAAACCTATAAGCTATACGATAATCAAGAAGCTATGGAAAATATAGAAATGAACTGGTTAGACACAACCTACTATCATTTTAAAGATGATAACCTAACCCTTCATATAACACCAATAGGTGGATTAACATCAGGTAAAAGATTTGGTATTCTACTAAAAAGTAAATACCAATTTTAATGCTTTACATTTGGAATGGACCAAGGTCAATATTCAAAAAATATGGATCCTAATGGTTACTTCAAAGGTAAATGTACTGACTCAATAACCTTTGATTTTGGATTTGAACCAAAACAAGATGGTAAAAATGCTATGCAGTTAACAACTCATGCATATGACTACATAAAGGATTGTGAAGTACAATCTTATTATGATCTAGCATTTGGTGGTTATATCCATGCTGTACATTTCAATTTAACCATCAATCCGGATGAAATATATCGTGTAGATACTAAATATACAATATCAAATTCAAATAAACAATGGTTTGAATTCTGGAAGTCTGATGATACTCATACAATAACTAAATCATTAACACCGGATAAAGCTAAAGGAGGCTTCTTAGGCCTATTTGGCTATCAAGGCTTTAAACAAGGAACCTTCTCATCAGTTAAAAATCCTAATAAGAAATATGACTATGAACTAATCCTAGATTATGATGATAATGGTTGGGCTTGGAAAATCTTTACAGGCCAAGAATATAAAGAATCAGACTACCAAAAGGTAGATTCATTTAAAATCTTAAGAATCAACTATCTATTAGATGATGAAGTATATGATGTAGCCATAAAAATGGATACCATTGAAGGTGGTACATATAATATATTCTCACCAGACTTAATAGAAGATGAATCATCAATCATCCATAATGTTAAAACATGGGTTGATGAAACACTAGAAAATACTAAAGAAAAATATGGTGTTGCCAAAGTTATATTTTTTGAAATGCTTGGTGTGGTCGGCATTGTTTTAATAATCATTGGCATAATTAAGCTTGTAGGTGCATTAAAATTCTTTTTGGCTATCCCTAGAAGTGGAGGTAGTGATACATGCAATCACAAGAAAAAGTAGTAGCTCTAGCTCCAATAATAGCTATAGAGCTATCAATACTAATATTAATAATATTATGTGCTTTGGGAGTTTATTATTTAATAAACTTCCTAGCATAAATCTATAAAATTTAAGGAGACTTATTTAACGAATAAATTACTTAAAAAAAGAAAAATAGCAGTACTTTCTGCTCTTGGTATGGCTGCCTTAGGTCTAGCAGTCACATCAAGTATATCAACAACCTATGCTTATACTCCAGATAATGGAATTGTACAAGCAATGGCATTAAGTGCTAATCAAACAGCACATCAAGGACCTAAAATTGATGTAACACATCTAGAAGGCATTGATCCAGCAACAGTTAGATCAGGTCAAGAATTTGAATACATGGGCCTTAAATACATGTGGATGGGTGATAGATGGTATCTAGAAAATGTAGATGATCCTGCGTCAGTAGAAACCATCGTTATTCCAGATGATATGGCAGGCTATGGATGTGCAGTCGCATATCTTAAATTCGAAGAATATACAAACCTAAAGAATGTATATTTATTTGATAACTCTAATTGGTACTCACATATCGCATCATTAGAGCTAGAAAATTTATATCTATGTACTCACTTAGATTTAAATTCAAAGTATCAAGGCTTAACAGTAAAGAATTTATATCTATGCTGTCCATATGATGCGTATTACCTAAGCCCTAGCCCATCAACAAAAACAGGTATGAGTAGCTATAATGTAACAAATTGGTATTATGCTTCATTCATGGAAGATTACTTTAATGATGTTGCAGAATCATGGAGAAATTACGAGGAATGTCCTATTAATTTCCAAAAGGTTGATATGGGAACACTGGGATATGATGAAACTGAATTCTATCCATATGCTGGATACCTTCATTCATTTACAAAAAGTGGAGTAAAATATCAAACCTATAACTCGAGTACAGGTCTAATTGTAGCCGATTCAACTCAATATAGAATTTTAGATTTTGATTCTAGAGTTAAATCAGTTATCTTCCCTGGTAAGATGACAGGCTTAAATGAAGATTTTAAGCAACATGTATTCGAGTATTTAGATGCAAGAGGTACATCAACTAATAGCTTAGAATATATTTCAGCTATTAGTAACTCAGGTTCAGCATTCTATCCATCTAGAATGTATTCAGGACTTCAAAAACTATATTGCGTATATGACGCAGATTCTCGTTTAGATATATCTAGCATATATGGTGGATCAACAATGTCTGCAAGTAA
>JALEQD010000121.1 GCA_022768655.1 Anaeroplasma sp. | reverse complement strand
TTTGATAAATATTATCCAATTGGTACTACAAAGGGTAGCATATTAGCAACCTTTACAAGAAATTATGTTAATACAATAAACACAACATTTAATAATGCTCGTGCTTAAAAATATAAGGCTATGAAATTTCATAGCCTTATATTATTTAATCTTTAGTTTTCTTTTTCTTAAATGAATTTTCAGTACCATTTAATAATCGTTTAAAATTCTTAAAATGCTTAACTATTATTAATACTGACATCAATGAATAAATTATTGAAAGTGTTAATGTAGGCTTAGCAATAAAGCTATTTAAAAATCCTGAATTCGTTGTTCCAAATGCATATAAAAGCCAAACTGTTATCAAAACTGAAATGGTTGCAAAAGTAGAAGCTAAGCTTACATATCCAGTAGTATAGAATACTATCGCAAATACTACCATTAGAATTGCAAATGGAAGTGGTGTTAAAGCAATTACAACTCCTAAGCTTGTTGCAACACCCTTACCACCTTTAAAGCCTAAATATATTGGGAAGCAATGTCCTATAATTGCCATTGCACCATAATATATATAGTCTATAGGGGTTTGCCATATATTATTTAATAATTTTAATAGAATAATAATAATCATTCCCTTTAAAACATCACATAAAAATACAAGATATCCGATTTTTTTACCTAAAACACGTATTGCATTAGTTGAACCTATATTTTTACTTCCATATTGACGAATATCTATATTGAGAATTGCTTTACCAAATATTAAACCAAAAGGAATAGAACCAATTAAATATGATAATATTAAAAACAAGACTGACAAAGTAGAATCAAGTGCCGACATATTATCATCCTCCCTCGTATAATACGTTTATATTATATATTTATAATTGAAATAAGTAAAGAAATAATTGAAAATATCGATTAACAATTATTGTTTAAAACGACAAATTATGATAATATAAAATGAGTGAAGGTATGGTGGTTTAAAATGCAAAAAAACGCATATAATGACGAGTCAATAACTGTCTTAGAAGGCTTAGAACATGTTAGAAAGCGTCCTGGTATGTATATAGGCTCAACAGATGAAAGGGGTCTTCATCATCTTGTTTGGGAAATTGTTGATAACTCAATAGATGAAGCATTAGCTGGATATGGTAGAGAAATAACAATCATAATAAATGATGATAATTCAATAACTGTAGAGGATAATGGTCGTGGTGTTCCATGCGGAATGCATGCAACAGGAAAAAATACGATGGAAATAATATACACTAAGCTTAATGCTGGTGGTAAATTTGGTGGAAATGGATATAAGACTACTGGTGGTCTACATGGTGTTGGTGCATCTGTTGTTAATGCATTATCATCATATATGATAGTTACATCATATCGTGATGGTAAAATACATCAAATGAAATTTGAAAATGGTGGAACAAAGGTTTCTAAAATACAAGTTTTAGGAGATACTAAAAAAACAGGTACAACTGTTACTTTTAAGCCTGATCCAACTATTTTTACAACAACCCTATATAATTATGACACTATTAAAACCAGAATAAGAGAAAGTGCTTTTTTAATAAAAAATCTTAAAATGGTTTTAAAGGATAAAAGAAATAATAAATCAGAAGAATTTATATACGAAAATGGAATATCTGAATATGTAGCATTTATGAATAATGGTAAAAAGCCACTTCATAATGTAGCATATTTTGAAGGAAATTATACTGTATTAGAATCAAAGGATACAATAGAAGTAGAGGTAGCATTACAATTTGTAGATACCTATTCTGAATCTATTGTTTCTTTTGTAAACAACGTAAAAACTAGTGATGGTGGAAGCCATGAAACAGGCTTTAAAACTGCTCTTACACGAGCATTTAATGATTATGCACATAAATTCAAGCTAATTAAGGATACACAAAATCTAGAAGGAACAGATATTCGTGCTGGTATGACTGCGGTCATTTCTGTTAGAATTGGTGAGAAGCTACTTGAATTTGAAGGTCAAACAAAGGGTAAGCTAGGAACTCCTGCTGCTAAAACTGCAGTTGATACAGTGTTATATGAAAAGCTTTCATATTATCTAATTGAAAATAAGCAATTAACTGAGGATATAGTAAAAAAAGCAATAAAGGAAGCTGAATCTCGTGCTGCCGCAAGAAAGGCAAGAGAGCTTGCACGTATGGATAAAAAGGATAAAGGTGATAGAAATATCTCTGCTAAATTAGCTCCTACAAGTGAGAAAAATAAAGAAATTAATGAGCTATATTTAGTTGAGGGAGATTCTGCCGGTGGTTCAGCTAAAAATGGTCGTGATAGAAGATATCAGGCAATTTTACCACTTAGAGGTAAGGTATTAAATACTGAAAGAGCATCTGATGAATTAATTTTGAAAAATGAAGAAATTAATACAATGATATATACTATTGGTGCTGACTATGGTGAAAAATTTGATTTAAAAAAGTGTAATTACAAAAAAATTATCATAATGACCGATGCCGATGATGACGGTGCACATATTCAGGTATTACTACTAACTTTCTTCTTTAATTATATGAAACCACTTGTTGAGGATGGAAGAATCTATATTGCCTTACCACCATTATTTAAAATCACTAAGCGTGGTAAAAAAGAAGAAATTGTATATGCATGGACAAATGAAGAAAAGGATAAAATTTTATCTGAATGTAAATGTCCAACCCTACTACAAAGATATAAAGGTCTAGGTGAAATGAATGCTGAGCAGCTTTGGGATACAACAATGAATCCTGAAACAAGAACTCTTATTCAAGTTAAATTAGAGGATTTTGCTGATGCTGAATCACAAATTGATATATTAATGGGAAAGGATTCTTCTCGTCGTAGAGATTGGCTAGAAACACATGTATCCTTTACTTTAGAGGAGGAGAATATCTAATATGGCTCAAAAAGATTCAATAAAAAAGAAATTAGACATTTTCTTAGCTGAAAAATTCCAAGAGGTAAAGCTTGAGGATGTTTTAGGTGATCGCTTTGGAAGATATTCAAAATATATAATTCAAGAGCGTGCTATTCCAGATGTACGCGATGGACTAAAGCCTGTTCAAAGACGTATTTTATATGGAATGAATGTTTTAAAGGTAACATCTACTGCCACATATAAGAAAAGTGCTCGTATTGTAGGTGAGGTTATGGGTAAATATCACCCACATGGTGACTCATCTATTTATGAGGCATTAGTTAGAATGTCACAGGATTGGAAAATGTCTGTTCCATTAATTGATATGCATGGTAATAATGGTTCAATTGATGGCGATGGTCCAGCAGCAATGCGTTATACTGAAACGAGATTAAGTAAAAATGCTGATTATTTATTACAGGATATAGATAAAAGCACTGTACCTTTTATACCAAACTTTGATGATGAAGAAATTGAACCAACTGTATTACCTGGTAAATTTCCTAATTTATTAGTTAACGGTGCAATGGGTATTTCATCTGGATATGCAACATATATTCCAACACATAATTTTAATGAGGTTGTTAATGCTATTATTCATCGCATTGATAATCCTAATATGACTGTTGATGATTTATTAGAAATAATGCCTGGTCCTGATTTTCCAACTGGTGGTATTGTTCAGGGAAAAGAAGGAATTAGAGAAGCATTTTTAACTGGCGCTGGGTCTGTTGTTGTAAGATCAAAATATGAAATAGAGGATATCGGTAATGGTCAACAGCGAATTGTAATAACTGAAATTCCATATGATACTATAAAGAGTAAAACTGTTGAAAAAATGGAGCAATTACGTATTGATGGAAAGGTTCCTGATGTAGTAGAGGTACGTGATGAATCAGGTAGAGATGGTTTAAGAATAGCAATTGATTTGAAAAAGGGTGCAAATGTAGATGCAATTTTAAATTATTATTTTAAAAACACTGATTTACAAATTAATTGTAATTACAATATGGTAACTATTGCAGATAAAAGACCTATGAGATTGGGTGTTTTACCAATTATAGATTACTATATTGAGCATCAAAAGGATGTAATCACAAATAGAACTAATTATTTATTAGCTAAGGCTTTAAAAAGATTACATATTGTTGATGGTTTAATTAAAATGATTTCAATTCTTGATAAGGTTATTGCGACAATCAGAGCTAGTAAAAATAAGCAGGATTCAAAGGATAACATTATTAAGAAATTTGAATTCACTGAAGAACAAGCAGAAGCAATCGTAATGATGCAATTATATCGTTTATCAAATCAGGATATAACATCACTACAAGAAGAACAAAAAACTTTAAACGAAAACATTTTAGTTTATAATAAAATTTTAAATTCTGAAAAAGAATTATTAAAAGTTATCAAGCGTGAGCTTGAGGATATGAATAAGGCTTTAGTATATCCTAGAAAAACATTAATTGAGGATAAGGTATCTTCGCTAAAGGTTGATGAAATGGATTTAGTTACTAAAGAGCAAACTATGCTTTGTATATCAAAGGAAGGCTATTTAAAGCGTGCTAATTTAAAAGCATATGGTATGAGTAAGCTTAATGGCTTAAAGGAAAATGATGCAATATTGTTATTAAAGGAAGTATCAACCCTAGATACCTTACTAATATTTACTAATTTAGGTAATTTCATTTATTTACCTGTATTTAAGATACCTGAGTCAAGATTTAAGGATGTAGGAACCTTTATTAATAGCTTAGTTACTATTCAGCCAAATGAAAAATTTATATCTGCATTTACATTCCCTAATTTAACAATGGGACAAACTGTTCTTCTTACAACAAATAAGGGTAATATGAAGCAAACACTTATTTCTGAATTTAATGTTTCAAGATATACTAAACCAATTAGAGCTATGAAGCTATCAACAGGTGAAGAATTAGTATCTGCAGATATTATCAAAGATCCTCTTGAAATTATGGTATTTACTCGTAAATGTGAGGCACTCCGCTTTAGAGCAAGTGATGTTTCATTATATGGTACTGTAGCTGGTGGTGTTAAATCAATTAACATTAAAGCAGATGATGAGGTAAAAAGTGCATTCTACTGTAATAAAAATGATGATTTTATTGTTTTAACTTCTAGAAATACAATTAAACGTATGAAGGTTACAGATATGCCATTAACAAAGCGTTCAAGAGCTGGTAATCATGTTATTAAACCAGTTAAAACTAATCCATATTATTTAATTGATGCTAAAAAGCTTACCCCTAACCAATATAAAGAAAATGTTAAAATTAACATTATTTATAAAAATGGAAATGAGGAATTAGAGGCTTTTAATTTAAAATATAATGTATCTGATGGCGGAAAGGAAATAAAGCCTATAAACTCCGAATTAACAGTGCTAGAGGGCTTAAGTGTACCTGATGCAAAGGAACCAGATAAGGCAGTCTCAGCTGATTATCTTATGGAAGCTACAACTACTATATTTGATGTTGTAGATGATCAGGCAGAAACATTCGATAAGCCAATAACAATAAAAAAAGAAAAATCTGCTGATATTTTAAATGAATTAGACGCAATATTATTTAAAGAAACTGGTAAAAAGCCAGCTGGAATGAAGCCTGATGATGGCGAAAATGAAAAAAAAGAAATAAAATATAAAAAGATTTCTCTATTTGAAGACTAAAAAAACACCTATACTACAAACCATAAAAAAAAGTAGTATAGGTGTCTTTTTTTTCTAGTTATAAATTTTTTCTGCATAATTAACATATTCAAGTAATTTAAATTGCTCAATACATTCATCATGACTTATTTTTCTATCCTTAATAGTATCACATAAAAGAATAGTATAAACACTTAATCCAGTAGCTGAATATGCAGAATTATGCTCAATAGAAATAATCTTTAATCCATCTTTTCTTAAATATTCAATAAAGGATTTAAGATTCTCTCTACATTGAAATTCTATATGTATTGCAAAAAATTTTGATTTATCAGTAAATATACTTTCAATTTTAGGTAATATTGTAAAAATAATTATTATTACAAGTGTTGCTAAAACAGCTAAAGTATAAAAGCCAATACCAATTGCAAGTCCTAAACATGCACAAGCCCATAGTCCAGCAGCAGTAGTTAGGCCTTTAATTTGATTTCTTGATGTTACTAAAATAGTACCAGCACCTAAAAATCCAATTCCAGAAATAACCTGAGCACCTAAGCGTGCAGTATCACCTAATGATGTTGATAATGAAATAAATTCATTAGTCATCATCGCAATAGTTGATCCTAAGCATACTAATATATAGGTTCTAAAGCCTGCAGCATGCATTTTTTTTGCTCTTTCAACACCTAAAATTCCACCACATATTACAGCAAGTAAAATTCTTAATATAATAGACTGAAAGCATATATCAGCCATCCATTGCCACCCAACTAATTTAACGAATGGGTCTACAATATTGTATTCTATCATTTGAATCGCCACCTTAAGTAAATAAATTATACCATAATAAAAATAAAATATACAATACATTGTTAAAATAATCCCTTTTACTTGAAAAAAAACATTAAATTTTATATAATATTTCTAG
>JALEQD010000114.1 GCA_022768655.1 Anaeroplasma sp. | reverse complement strand
CATTAGATGAATTGATATTTAAAATAATAATTAATCTTAAGTTTAGTGAAGAGCATAAATTCCATTTACATACACCATTTTCTATGCTTATATTAGGTATTATTATTACTATATTACATGAAAAAACATTAGAATTCGTATGTATTATTTGGGGTTGCATATCAATAGTAGAAGAAACAAAGGAAATTAATCATTTCTTTGCAGAAAAGAAAAAGAATATATTTTTGCTTATTAGATCAATTATTGGCTTAGTATTAGGTATAATATTAATTCTTGATCCATTAGAACATGTGTTATTACATATAATCATCCTTGGATGTGATTTTATGATTGATTCATTGAGATTGGTATTAATTAGTATATTCATAAAATCTAGCAAGGATATAGATTATTTAGAAGAATAAGACATATAGAAATGTCTTTTGGAGATTTGCTATGAAAAAATTAAGAATATTATTTCCGAGGGTAGAAGCAGGCTATGGTCATATTGTAACATTAAATGCCTTGGAAGAAGCATTCAAAAAAAAATATGGGGATAAATTTGAAATAATTGATTGTAATTATTTTGTTGATTCTGGATACACAAAATTAACAAAGCTGGGAGATAAGTTAGTAGAAAGAGTTAGAAGATATGGTAGACATCCTAAAATAGGTTTTTTTGAAAATATTATGTGTGAATTTTGGGGAACAAGGCTATCAATGTTTTCAATTATGGAATTATTGGTTCCTGGTGCTACTAAATATGGAAAAAAATATATGATAAAGCTTAATCCTGATGTTTTGGTATCTACACACTGGGCAACTACATATTATGCTGAAAAATTAAAGAAGGAAAAGCCTTATACAATATCATATTGCCCTGATGCGATGATGAATAAGCTTTTTCAATATAAGGCTGATTTATCACTTATAAGTATGAAATGTGGATATGATGCTGCGATAAAGAAGCGCAAATATAATGAAGATAATTTGAAGCTTGTTCCATTTTTAATAAGAAATCAAGTATATTCTATTCCTTTAGACAAAAAGCAAAACAGAAGAAATTTAAATCTGCCTGAAGATAAATTCACAATAACATTAGCTGAAGGTGGATATGGATTAGGCAAAATGAAAAAAATAGTTGAGCTTTTGTTAAAAGAGGATTTGCCATTAACAATAATTCCAATTTGTGGTAAAAATCCTGAATTATTAGAATATTTGAAAAAATTACCAAAGGCTTCAAGCATTACATATTTACCACTAGGCTTTACTGATAAAATATTAGAATATGAGGCTGCATCTGATTTGTTTTGTGGTAAAAGCGGGAATATGATTGCAGAACCTACATTTTTTGGAGTTCCTTCAATTATTACTAATTTTAATACTACTATTGAATTAAAAATTGGTAAGCATTATATTGATTATGTTAAATGTGCTATAAAGGAGTTTGATCCTGAAAGGGTTGTAAAGCTTATTAAAGATTTTTATTATAATCCGGAGCTTTTAAAGCCATATCAGGATGCTGCAATTAATAATCATGAAAATTATGGTGCTGATAAGGTTGCAGATTTAATATATGAAGAAATTTGTAAAAAATTTAATTTAAGCAAATAGAAAAGAGGCTGTGAAAGCTAACTTTTTAAAAGTTAGGTTTTTTCACAGCCCCTTTTTGATATCTAATTATTTGAAAGATGGTATTTTATAAAACTAGAAGAATACGTCTCTAGCTTTGTCTTTAGTTTCTTTTGATGCAATAAAAGGAATACGAGTAGTATATCCATTTTTTGCTGCAACAATCATATTTACAGGCCAAATTTGAATTTCTCTATTCCACTGTGCCACTCTATCATTGTATTGCTCACGAGCAGCAGTGATTTCCTTTTGTAAATATGAGTTTTGTTGAATAGCATCTTGAATTTCTTGATGACTCTTTAAGTCTGGATATGCTTCCATAGCAATATTTAATTTTGCTTCAATTCTATCTGCCTGCTGACTATTCTCGTTTAATGCATTTTCGCCTGTTGATCTTCCTGAACGTGCAGCAGCAATTGCAGTAAATGTTTCCTTGTCTAGTGAAACAGCCTTATCTACTAGCTTTGCTAGGTTAGAAAGAATAACAACACGTTGCTCTAAATAATTGTCAATTTGTGATGCATCATGTTGAATTTGCTGTTCTAATTGTCTTAAATATGTTCCAGCTTTAATTTTCTTTAATAAGAAAACAACTCCTGGAATAATAAAGCATAACCATAATAATATTTCAAATATAGTAGAACCAACTCCTACTTTAACTGGTATTTGCTTTGCAATAACATTTATGTCCTTACCATCTTCTCTGATAGGACCATTTTCTTCATCTAATTGATTTGCCATTTGTTTTTCCTCCAATTAATTTTCATTTTCTTCATTTTCTTCGTCTTCTAAATCTAATACATCCTCATCATCTTTTATAGGATTATATTTATCAAGGTCCTCTTCCTTAATTTCTTCGGCATTTGAATCATCATTTAATAAAGAATCATTGTTAATTTCAATGTCATCCTTCTTATCAAGTTCTTCTTCAATATCCCTTAAGATTTCCTCTAAAGATTTTTTAGAAGCAGCAGAAGTCTTTATATCAATATTTTGACTTCCCTTATAAATACTATTAATACCATCTACATCATTTTTAGTAATATCATGTAACAACAGAAAAGCAAATAATCCATGACGATAATGATATGCATTATTCATTGATAGATTATTCATAAAGTTTTTAAATCCTTGATTGTTTTTAATGTTATTGAATTCATATCTTGAGCTTTGTTTTGGTTCAACTGCCATTAATGTTTCCCTTTGAACAGGAACATAATCAATCCAATACACTGGAATTGTATGCATTCTACCATCCATTCCCATCTTATTGAAATATGTCACCTTTTTACAAGCCCTAAAGGCATGAGCAGTAACATTAACTGTGTCATTACAACCATTCTTTCTCACAAATTTTGTTTTAAGAATTGATGGTGTGTTTGCATTATTTGGTCTTAACAAATTAGGATTAAATGAGTTAGCCATAGATTCATGCTCATGATTTGCAATATTTGATTCATAATTTTCCTTATAAATATATTCCTTAGTTTTATATTGTTGATACAAAGGAATTGATAATAATGGTGCAATATCGAAATAGAATGATTCAAAATATTTCATGTTGTATTCTATAAATCTTTTCTTTGCAGCCTCATAATCATAATCAAGAAAATATGTTGGATTAACCCAATAATCCATTTTCTGTGAATGCATAGATTCTATATAATTTAGCTCTAAATCCTTTTGAAAATAGAAATCATCACCAAATGGTTCCTTTGTTTTTATAATATCAATCAAATTTTTTTGAGCAAGAGGAGTAAATAGAAGTCTAAATTCTCTTTCATTTGTTCTATTTGTTCCACCAAATAATGACTCAAATTTATCATTTCCAAGCTTTGTATAATTCGTTGTTGGATCATTATCCATTAATGCTTCCTTAGCAAGCTTATCAAATTTTTTTGAATCACGTTTAGTTCTTTTTTCTAAAGCCTTATCTGATATTCCTGATGCACCAGAAGGTGATCTTGAAAACCTCAAATTCGGAGCAGCTCCATTACCATAAACTAAATAAGTTTCATAGCTGTATTTTGGAACTGGCTTTACAACCTCTGCGGTTAATGTTTGAGAATGATTAACTGTTGTTCTTTTACCATTAGAATAAGAACTAGTAGTCCAATGAATAGTGATTGAACCTATATATTTTTTATTTACCCAATCTTGTCTATAGTCCCTACATAGCAAGAATGGATTTCCAAGGATTGAGCCTGATTGAATATCATATGTTGAAATATTAGTACATTCATTTTCTTTAAATCCATATAAAGAATTTAAATAATCAAATTTTTTAGAATCAAAATATTGATCCATTTCAATCAGTGGTATAGTTTTTGTCACTAGCATTGCGGCAGTATTCCAATCGTATAAGGCATTAAGCGATGCCATTTGTGACCATGCTAAAGCTAGTAATTCATCAGCTTTTTTCTTAAGTTCCTTATATAGGTTTGATAATTTTGCAATTTTTTTCCTTAAGGCATTAAGTAAGAAAAAACCACCAACTAATAACAAAAGTATAACAAATATAAATAATATTCCTAAACCAATATTCTTTTGCTTAAAAAAGTCTATCATAAAATATATACTAAAAGCTGTTGAAACAAATAAAATGATAATCAGTATACCAAAAAGAATTTTATTTCTTTTGATTCTTTTACCAAGATTTTCAATTTCCTTTAATACCTTTTTATATTCATCGACAGTCTTTTTATTTCCGGCAACATCAGTTCTTGCTTTATTTGTTAAATCGTCAAAATATTCAATTACATTTTGTTTGTGCTTTTCTTTGTAAACTGAATTATAGCCCTTTAGGGGTTCTAATAGAGTATCCTCCACAAAATTTAACCTCCCTTTCCCTATCTTAAGAACAATTATACCATATTTTTTATTTTTTTATTAAAATTGAAGATTATTTTGCATAAAATTGTAATATTTTGTTATAATTAAAGAAAGAAGTAATAATTAAATATTAATTTGAGGTGTCTATGGAAAAGGAAAAGATATTATTGATTATTTATTCGCTTTATTTATTAATCTCGTCTTTAATAACATTAATATTATATAAGCATGATAAAAAAATAGCTGTTACAAATAATGGAATGAGAATAAAAGAGAAGACTCTTCTTGAAATGGTAGTTTTTGGTGGTGCGATTGGTGGATTAATTGGGACATATGCCTTTCATCATAAAAGTGATAAAATATATTTTACCATAACAACATTTTTATCATTATTTCTTCAATTAATTATATTATGCTTTATGATATTTTTATGCGTAAGAGGTGAAATATTATGAATAATACATCATTAAAAAAATCACATTCAGTATATTCAAATTTTAAATTGACATTATTATGTATTATAACAACTATTACAGTAACACTTTTATGGGTGTTGATAGGAATAATTGCATCAAATATATTAACAGGAAGCTATTTGTATATTATTTTGGGAATTATTTCTGCTTGTGTTTTAGTTGAATTAGTTTTATTTTCTAGATTTAAAAGATAATAACTTGGTAATAATGGATTGAATGCTTAGTATTTTATCCGTTATTAGATCCTCCTTTGTTGTTTATTATGGTTAGATGGTTTTATTATAACAAAAGAGGATTTTTTAATTTTTAAATACTGTTTCATAATATCTCAAAAAATATCGTATTTGACATATAAGTAAAATTAAACTATAATAGGTATGAAAGCGCATCCGAAGGAGGTTTTTCTTTATGAATAAGGAAATTTTTAAAAACAATCCATATTTTAAAAATGTTGACCTCGAACATTCCTTTGATGCGACAACTGGTGTGTTAAACCGAGAAACGATTATTGGTTATGCAAAATATTTAATTTCTAAAAATATTAAATTTTCGGCATTTATATCTGACATTGATAATTTCAAATACATCAATGATACCTATGGGCATTTGATGGGAGATAAGGTGTTAGAAGGTTTTGGAAAATTTCTACCTGAAGCTATGGGAGATAAATGCATAGTAGGTCGATATGGTGGAGATGAGTTTTTATCCATTGCTGAAGGAGTAAGTGATTATGAAGAAGTATGGACTATTGGGCACAATCTTAATATTTCACTTTTTAAACTTGAATTTAAAGAAATAGATTGTTTATCTATTACTATTACCACAGGTATATCAAGATTTCCAATAGATGGAACAACATATGAAGATATCTTTATGTGTGCTGATAAAGCATTATATAGAGGAAAAACAAAGGGTAGAAATTGTTTTATCATATATAATCCAGAAATGCATAAAGATATAGTTATTAAAGAAGATAATGAATCTTTACGTGGTTCAATATTGATTAGTAGTCAATTATTCAATATTTTAACTAAAAATGATAATTTGAAGGAAAATATTATTTCTTTATTTAAATATTTTACTACAACTCTTTCTATTGACCATATTGCAATAGAAACGAATAGTAAGATTTTATTTTCAACTAAACATCCTACGCTTGATAATTGTTTATTTAAACATATCGATGAAAAAATATTAATTCAATATATGAATAGCATGGGTTATTTTATATTGAATCATAGAAAAAACATAATAGAATTAAAAGATAATAAACTTTCATCACATCTTGAAGAACAAGGTATAAAAGCTCAATTAGTTGCATCAATTACTGCATACGGAAAAACATATGGTGTTTTAAGAGCTGATATGACTCATGGAAGAGTATGGCAAAATGGAGATATTAGCTTAATTAATACTGCTGCAAGACTTATTGGTGTTATTTTGGCTAATAAAAATATAACACTTGAAGATTTATAAGAAAAAAATGCACAATTTGTGCATTTTTTTCTTATAAATTGAATTAAAAATTGTCTATTTCCTTTTTTAATTCTTCAAGAATTTCGCTTTCTTTTATTTTGCGAATAATTTTACCTTTTTTAAATATTATTGCTTCCTTTACTCCACCAGCAATTCCTAAATCAGCTTCCCTTGCTTCTCCAGGACCATTAACTGCACAGCCCATTACAGCTACATGAATATCCTTTTTTACTGTTTGTAGGTATTCCTCAACTGCTTTAGCTATAGGAATTAAATCAATTTGTGTTCTACCACAGGTTGGACAAGATGTTATTATTGGTAGTCCAGTTTTTAAATGAAGCTCAGATAATATTTGCTTTGCTGCCATAATTTCATATTTTGGATCATCAGTAAGAGATACTCTAATTGTATTTCCAATTCCTAAATCAAGTATTTTAGCAAGACCAATAGAAGAAGTGATTAAGCCTTTGAAGCTTGTTCCTGCTTCGGTTATACCAACATGTAGTGGATAGTTAAACTCTTTTGCAGCAAGCTTATATGCTTCTAATGCCAAATCGATATTTGATGCTTTTATTGATAATACTATATCATGAAAATCTAGTTCCTCTAATATTTCAATATGTGATTTAGCAGCAAGAATCATATTTTGTGCATTTACATCCATATTCTTTGGAAGTGATCCTGCATTCACACCAATTCTAATTGGAATTTGATGCTTCTTACATAGATTTACTATTTCTACTATTTTTTCTTTTTTTGTTATATTTCCTGGATTTAGTCTAATTTTATCTACACCCTCTTTAATAGCTATAATTGCTAACTCAGGATCAAAATGTATATCTGCGACTAATGGTATATTTATTCCCGCTTTAATTTTTGAAATAGAATAAGCATCCTCTTTATCAAGTACAGCAACTCTAATTATTTCACAGCCTAACTTTTCAAGCTCGTTAATTTGTTTTATTGTTGCTTCTACATCCTTTGTTTTTGTGTTTGTCATACTTTGGATTAAAATGGGATTATCTCCACCTAAATATCTATTTCCAACTTTAACAATTCTTGTTTCATTTCTTTTTGTCATATAATATCACCAAAAATATTATACAATATTATAGAAAAAATTCAATTATGTGAAAATTGTAAAAATTTTTGTTGCATAATTAAATCGTGTTTGTTATAATACATTAGGAAGTAATCTTTCAGGTCTGGAGGGAAAAACATGCGTGATTTAGTTAAATTAGTTTGTGCTGATTGCAAAAATGAAAATTATTATACAGACAAGAACAAGAAGACAACTCCTGAAAGAATGGAGATTAAGAAATATTGTCCTCATTGCCGTAAGCATACTATACATAAAGAAAAGAAGTAGAATTTGAAAGCTTATTTATTAAGCTTTTTTCTTTTTAATTAAAAAAATAGGAGGTTTTATTAATGATTGAATGCTTTACAACTGGTAGCTTTTTTACAAATAGCTATGTTATTTCAAATGATAAGGGTGAATGTGTTGTTGTTGACCCTGGTCTTAATTATGAAGCATCAGCTGCAAAAATAAAACAAAAATATGATGTTAAGGCTATTTTAATAACTCATGGGCATATTGATCATATTGATGGTGTTAAATATTTTTCAAATGTTCCTATTTATGTTCATACGCTTGATAAGGATTTCTTTTTTGATTCTTCTTTGTCGCTATATGATATGATGGGCTTGATTATTCCGTTTAAGGAAAATGATTTAGATATAAGAACTGTAGAGGATATGGATGAAATAGATTTAATTGGTTATAAATTCAAGGTTTTACATACACCAGGGCATACAAGAGGAAGTGTCTGTTATTCATATTCTAATAAAGTATTAAGTGGCGACACATTGTTTAATCATTCATGTGGAAGATGTGATTTTCCAACTGGTGATTCACTAAAAATGCATCAAAGCCTAAAAAGAATTATTAGTACATATAATGACAATTTTGATGTATATCCAGGACATGATTGTAAAACAACAATTAAAAATGAACGTCAAAATAATCCATATTTGTAAAAAATAAGTTGTACGTATTTATACTTTTTGCTATAATTTATTGAAAAGGAGTGGGTGGTTTTTATGAAAAAATTGATATTAAAGGACGGATATGTTTCTAAATTAAACCTATTAGAAACAGAAGTGGCTATAAAATTTGTTAAAGATAATTTTGAAAGAGATTTAGCGAAGGAATTAAAACTAACTAGAGTTTCTGCCCCATTGTTTGTTTTTCCTAAAACAGGATTAAATGATAATTTAAATGGATATGAAAGACGAGTATCATTTGATATTAAGAATATAGCTGATGAGGTTGAGGTTGTTCAAAGCTTAGCAAAATGGAAAAGAAATGCTTTGGCGAAATATGGCTTTCAAGAAGGCTATGGCTTATATACTGATATGAACGCAATACGAAGAGATGAGGATTTGGATACATTGCATTCTGCTTATGTAGATCAATGGGATTGGGAAAAAATTATTTCTAGGGATGATAGAAAGGTATCATATTTAAAGAAAACTGTAAAGAAAATATATAATGTGCTAAAGAAAATTGAAAAGAAGGTAAATAAGGAATTTCCTATATTAGAATGTGTTTTACCAAATGATATTTTCTTTATTACAACAAAGGAATTAGAAAAAGAATATCCAAATTTAACACCTGCAGAAAGAGAATATGAGATTTGCAAAAAGCATGGAGCTGTATTTATTATGCAAATAGGTGGCAAATTGAAAAATGGACTACCTCATGATGGTAGAGCTGCTGATTACGATGATTGGAAGCTTAATGGTGATATTATGCTATATTATAAGGAATTAGATATTGCTTATGAGATATCAAGTATGGGTATTCGTGTTGATGAAAAGTCTATTTTGACTCAATTAAAGGCTAAAAATGAAGAATATAAGATTGAAAATGATTATGTTCAAGGAATATTAAATCATAAATTGCCTCTTACAATTGGTGGTGGAATAGGACAATCAAGATTGTGTATGTTTATGTTAAAGAAGGTACATATCGGTGAGGTTCAAGCATCTGTTTGGTCAGATGAGGATATAAAGCTTTTAGAGGAAAAAAACATTCATTTATTATAAAATAATTACTACAGAGAAGCTCTGTAGTTTATTTTTTTGTAAATTTAGCACTTTTTAGTTGACAGTGCCAAAGTATTATCATATAATTATATTGCACTTGGATGAAGAGAGTGCTAGATAATGAGGTGATGAAATGCTAACAGATCGTCAAAAGCTAATTTTAAAGGCAATAATTGAAGAATATGTTAATAGTAATGAACCAGTTGGTTCTAAGTCACTTACTACAAAGCCTTATTTAGACTTTTCACCTGCTACAATTCGTTATGAAATGCAGCATTTGGAGGAGGATGGCTATTTAGAGAAAACTCATACTTCTTCAGGTCGCATCCCTTCGGAGGAAGGATATCGCTATTATGTTGATCATTTGATTATACGTGATAGTGAGGTTGAAGAATATTTTAAGTATGTTGATGAAATTCTTTCTAATCCATATCTTACTAGAGAGGATGCATTAAAGAAAATTGCTGATTTTCTAAGTGAGCTTACAGGCTATTATTCAGCTGTGATTGGTTCTTCAAATGATTTTGCTAAAATTATGAAGATGGAAATTGTACCTCTTGGTACTGAAGAAGCTGTACTTTTAATAGTTACAAATTCAGGTGCAGTACAATCACAAAAGATTTCGATACCAAAAGGGTATAATATGGATGATTTATTACGTATAATACAAATGTTTGATAATGCAATGTATGATCATTCAATATATGAAATACGTGATATTTTATCAAAGGAAGCTTCAAAGCCTAGAATTAGGCAAATGGTTGATTTTAGAGATGACATTTTAAATTTTATGATTAAAGGATTCTCTAGATTTTCAAATACCGAATCATTTGAATCAGGATTATCAAGATTATTTAATCAACCAGAATTTCAGGATTATCAAATCATGCAAAAAATTTTAAAGGCTATCGATAGCGAAGTAATGAAAAACTTTGTTCAAAAGAAAAATGGAAGCCTTAAGGTTCACATTGGAACAGAAAACTTATGTGATGGTTTAGATTCATGCTCAATAATTACAATTCCTTATTTTATTGATGACAATGAATATGGAACAATTCTTTTAGTTGGTCCTAAAAGAATGAATTATAGAGGTGTAATTCCATTGCTTGAATATGTTGCTAAAAGCATGACAAAATTATATAATAGGTAGGTGCTAAAGTTGCAAGACGAAATAAAAAATGATGAAATTAAAGAAGAAATAAAAGAAGAAATAAAAGAAGAAATAAAAGAAGATACTGTTGATGCTTCTAGTGAGGAAAAGGTTGAAGCTAAAGAAGAATCACAGGAAGAAACAAAAAAAGAAAAGAAAAATAAGTATAAGGAGCAAATTGCTAAGCTAGAGGCAGAAAAGGCTGAATTAAAAAATGAATATCTTAAAGCCTTAGCTGATGCTCAAAATACAAAGAAAAGATTACAGGAAGAGGCAATAAAGGATAGAAAGTATGCATCTCAAAAGGTTGTAGGTGAACTAATCAATCCGATTGATATGCTTGTACAAATCGTAAATATGCCTGCTCCATCACCTGAGGTGCAAAATTATCAAATAGGCTTTCAAATGATTGCTAATCAATTGGTAGATATTCTAAAATCTGAGGGGCTTGCTGCTATTGAAGCATTGGATAAGGAATTTGATCCTAGAACAATGGAGGCAGTTCAAACAGAAGAAAATCTAGAAAAAGAAGATAATATAGTATTACAGGTAATGCAATCTGGATATATGTATAAGGATAGAGTTTTAAGACCTGCAAGGGTTGTAGTTAATAAGAAAAATATAGAACAGAAAGAGGAAGAATAATATGTCAAATAAAGTTATTGGTATCGATTTAGGTACAACAAATTCATGTGTATGTGTTATGGAAGCTGGTGAAGCTAAGGTAATTCCTAACGCAGAGGGAGTACGTACTACTCCATCAGTAGTAGCATTTAAAGGAGATGAAATTCAAGTTGGTGATGTTGCAAAGCGTCAAGCTATCACTAACCCAAATACTGTTTCATCTATCAAGCGTCATATGGGAGATTCTTCATATCGCGTAGATATTAATGGTAAGAAATATACTCCACAAGAAATTTCAGCTATGATTTTACAAAATTTAAAGAAAACTGCAGAAGCATATTTAGGTGAATCAGTTGATAAGGCTGTAATTACAGTTCCAGCATATTTCAATGATGCTCAGCGTCAAGCAACTAAGGATGCAGGTAAAATTGCTGGCTTAGAGGTAATGCGTATTATCAATGAGCCAACTGCTGCAGCATTAGCTTATGGTATTGATAAAACTGATAAAGAACAAAAGGTATTAGTATTTGACCTTGGTGGTGGTACATTCGATGTATCTATTCTTGATTTAGCTGATGGTACATTTGAGGTATTATCAACTGCTGGTGATAATGTATTAGGTGGAGATGACTTCGATAAGGTAATTATGGATTGGCTAGTTGCTGAATTTAAGAAGGAATCTGGTGTTGATTTATCTAATGACAAGATGGCTCTTCAAAGATTAAAGGATGCTGCTGAAAAGGCTAAGAAGGATTTATCAGGTGTTACATCTGTTGAAATCTCATTACCATTTATTTCAATGAGCCCAACTGCTGGTCCATTACATTTAAATAGAACATTAACTCGTGCTAAATTTGATGAATTAACTCATCATTTAGTTGATCGTTGCTTAGGACCTGTTCGTCGTGCATTAAAGGATGCAAATTTAACACCAAAGGATCTTGATCAAGTATTATTAGTTGGTGGTTCTACTCGTATTCCTGCCGTTCAAGAATTAGTAAGAAGAGAATTAGGAAAAGAACCTAATAAGAGTGTTAACCCTGATGAGGTTGTAGCTATGGGTGCTGCAATTCAAGGTGGTGTATTAACTGGTGATGTTAAGGATGTATTATTACTAGATGTTACTCCACTTTCATTAGGTATTGAAACATTGGGTGGTGTATTTACAAAGTTAATTGAAAGAAATACTACTATTCCTTGCTCAAAGAGCCAAGTATTCTCAACTGCTGCTGATAATCAACCTGCTGTTGATATTCACGTATTACAAGGTGAACGTCCAATGGCACAGGATAATAAGACATTAGGTAGATTCCAATTAGGCGATATTCCTGCTGCACCTCGTGGAGTTCCACAAATCGAAGTTAAATTTGATATTGATGCTAACGGTATCGTTAATGTTTCAGCAAAGAATTTAGGTACAGGTAAGGAACAAAAGATTACAATTCAATCTGGTTCAGGATTGTCTGAGGCTGACATTGAAAGAATGGTTAAGGAAGCTGAAGAGAATGCTGAGGCTGATAAGAAGCGTAAGGAAGAAGCAGATTTAATTAATGAAGCAAATCAATTAATCTTCCAAACTAGAAAAGCATTAAATGATTTACAAAATGTAGATCCAGCTGAAAAGGAAAATGCTGAAAAATTATGTAATGATTTAGAAAAAGCATTAGAAGGAAAGAATGTTGCTGATATTCGTGAAAAGAAGGAAGCTTTAGAAAAGGTTGCGCAAGATATTGCTGTTAAGGCATATCAACAAACTCAAGAAGCACAAGGTCAACAAGGAGATTCTTCAAGTAAGAAGGATGATGCAGTTGATGCTGATTTCTCTGATGTTCAATAATTATAAATAAAAGATTTGAAGGGCCTTACTGGCCCTTTAAAGTATGTATAAGAGGTGGGTTAATCTTATGGCAAAAAGAGATTATTATGAAGTTTTAGGATTGCAAAAGGGCGCAAGTGCTGAAGAAATAAAAAGAGCATATCGTCAACTAGCAAAAAAATATCATCCCGATGTAAATAAAGAACCTGGTGCTGAGGAAAAATTTAAAGAAATAAACGAGGCATATGACACTTTATCAGATGAGCAAAAGAAGGCAAGATATGATCAATTTGGTCATGAAGATCCTACTCAAGGCTTCGGTGGTGGAGGCTTTAGTGGCTTCAGTGGTGGAGGCTTTGGAGGCTTTGATGATATTTTAAATTCATTCTTTGGCGGAGGCTCAAGAAGAGGTGGAGATTCTAATTCTCCTCGTCAAGGAGCTGATGTTGAAAAGCAAATGAATATTACATTTGAAGAAGCAGTTTACGGCTGTAAAAAGCGTGTTAGATTATCTGTTGAGGATGAATGTATTCAATGTAATGGTACAGGAGCTTTTAGCAAAGAGTTTATAAAAACATGTCCAAAATGTAATGGTCAAGGACGTGTATATATGCGCCAACAAACAATTTTTGGTACATCAACAGTTCAAACATCATGCCCAGATTGTAATGGTACTGGCCGTGTTATTACAAAGAAATGTGAGGCTTGTGGTGGAAAGGGTAGAGTACGTAAAACAAAGGATGTTGAGGTTACTATCCCTGCAGGTATTCAAACAGGTATGACTCTTAGAATGGAAGGATATGGAGAATCAGGAGTAAATGGTGGTCCTAGTGGTGATTTATATATTTCATTTGTTTGTGGAGAGCATAAAAATTTTGTGCGAGATGGTCAAGATATTATATTAGAGATTCCAATCAGCTTTACTCAAGCAGCACTTGGTGATAATATTGAGGTTCCAACTATTGATGGAAATGTTTCATTAAAAATACCTGCTGGTACTCAAAGCGGAACTAAATTTAGATTACGTGGTAAGGGTACTAAAAATCCAAAGGGTGGAATTTCAAGAGGAGATCAAATTGTTATTACTAGAGTTGAAACTCCAACTAATTTATCAAATGAGGAAAAGAAGCTTCTTGAACAATTAGGAAAAGTTGAAAAGGAAGAAAAGAAATCACCTTGGGAAAAATTTAAAAGCTTGTTTCAAACTAAATAAATTTTGAAATAATATATTTTATTGAAAAAAAACATTTAAATTGTTATAATTGAGATGTTTAGTAGGAGGTATTTTCATGGAAGAAAATAAATTTGACATCCTTGAAGAGGTTGAACAAGATATCGTAGTTAACAATGAAGAATTAAAAAGAGAGCTTAAGGAATATGAAAAGCTTTTATTAGAGGAAGCTAATCGTAAAACAGTTGAAAAATCATTAAATTTGATTAAATTTGGATGCTTTACTCAAAAACAAGAAAATCAAGTAGATTTTAATACATTAGAATCAATTCCAATGAAAAAGAAATATAAAGGACTATATCAGCTTTATAGAAATCTAGATACCTTAGAATTATTATTTATTTGTCCATTAATTGAAAATAATAAGGGTTCTGAGGATGAAAGAAAAGATTTAAAGCCTTATGGTTATGATGTAATCTATCTTGATCAAATGGATGATGAAACATATCAGATGGTTGTTAAAGCTGCAAAAAATACAATGAGAACAACAGTTTCTGTATTATACAAAGCATCATTTGTTATGTATTTTACATATGCTGTTATTACTTTGGCATTTTTTATCTATAATTTAGTTGTTCAAACAGGAGATTTTGCAACAATATTATTCTCAACATTTTATGTAACTGCATCATTCTTTGTTGGCTTAGTTATTGTTACTCCATTATTAGCATTATTATCTATAAAATATAAGAAATATAAGGAACAATAATATGCAAAAATACTTTATATCTTCAGAAGATTTTGATAATAAAATGATTTCTGGTGATGATGCTTATCACATTAAAACAGTAATGCGTTTCAAAATTAACGATAATGTTTTAGTTTGTTTCGACAAAAAAACATATCTAGTTAAGCTAACTAATATTGAAGATAAAAAGGTATCCTTTGAAATTATATCAGAACAAATCGGCAATCATGAGTTGCCGGTTTTTGCCTATATTTTTCAAGGCTACCCAAAAGGAGATAAGCTAGAAGAAATTATTAAGCATGGAACGGAATTAGGAGCATACGAGTTTATTCCTACAATAATGAAAAGAAGCTTATTTAAACTAGATGAAAAGAAAAAGGATTCAAAGCTAGCTAGATTTAATAAAATAGCAAAAGAGGCTGCTGAACAATCTTATAGAGATATTGTTCCTGTAGTAAGTGATATAAAAAAATTAAAGGAAATCGATTTTTCACAATTTGATGTTAAAATTGTTTGTTATGAGGAATCAGCAAAAAATATGGAAAATATAGCATTTAAAACTCAAATTAAATCCTTATGTCCTAATGACAAAGTAGCTATTGTGATTGGACCAGAGGGTGGTATTGCTGAGGATGAAATTTCTTATTTAGAAAAACAAGGATTTATTCCTTGCTCATTAGGAAAAAGAATACTAAGAACAGAAACAGTTGTATTCTACTGTTTAAGTGCAATCGGATATGAAATGGAGTTAAAAAATGAGTAAAAAGGTTGGTTTTATTACTTTAGGCTGCAAAGTTAATATCTATGAATCAAATGCTTTAAAAAATGAGCTTTCTGCAAATGGCTTTATAGTTGAAGAAGCTAAGGAAGATGATGATGTATATATAATTAATACCTGCTCTGTTACGAATATGGCTGATGCAAAAAGTAGGAAAATGATTAGAAAGGCAATTAAAATGAACCCTAATGCAATCATTTGTGTTATGGGGTGCTTTTCTCAAACTAATCCAGATGCAAAAGAGATTGATGGAGTTGATATTATTGTTGGTAATGGTAATAAAAAGGAAGTTGTTTCTGCAATAATAAATAAGCTTAACGACAAAAAAACACCGAAATACATTAATATCCTAGATATTTTAGAAGCTAATGAATATGAACCACTTGATGTAACTACATATGATCACACACGGGCATTTGTAAAAATAGAGGATGGATGTGAAAATTTCTGTACATATTGTATTATTCCATATGCTAGGGGACCCGTTAGATGTAAAAAGGCTGATGATGTAATAAAAGAATTAATAAGGATTACAAAGGAAGGCTATAAAGAGGTTGTGTTAGCTGGAATTCATACAGGAAGGTATTTAGATGACAATACAAATTTATCAGGATTAATAAAAAGAATTTTAATTGAGGTACCCGAGCTTGAAAGATTACGATTATCATCAATTGAGATAAACGAGGTTGATGATGAATTTATTGAGCTTATGAAGAATAACAAAATATTAGCTAATCATTTACATTTACCATTACAATCTGGTAGTGATGTTGTATTATCTAAAATGGAAAGAAAATACGATTCAAAATTCTTTAAAGAAAAAATTGATAAAATTAGAACTGCTCGTCCTGATATATCAATAACAACTGATGTAATAGTAGGCTTTCCCTATGAAAGTAATGAAGAATATATTAAAAGTAAGAATTTCATTACTGAAATTGGTTTTTCCAAATTGCATGTATTCCCTTATTCAATGAGAAAGGGAACTAAGGCAGTTGAAATGCCACAGGTAAAAGACAATATAAAGAAAGAAAGAGCACTTGATTTAATTGAATATTCAAAGGAATTAGAAAATAATTATGCTTTAAAATTTTTAGATAAAAATCTTGATGTAATTGTAGAACAAGCATTTGGAGATGATCAAATGATTGGTCATTCATCAAATTTTTTACAAATTATTCTACCTTTAAATGAAAAATTGTTTGGAAAAAGAATTGATGTTAAAGTGGTAAAAATTCAAGATGGCAAAATATATGGTGTTATTTTATAATCTATTTAAATAAAAAAGATTATTTATAGATATAAAATATTATTTTCATAACAAAATTTCTAAAAATATTACAAAAAAAGATAAAAAATACTTTACAACATACTTATCTTAATGTATAATAACAAAGGAATTCGTCCTTGGAAGGAGGCTTAGTTATGCCAAAAATTGTTGTACGTGAAAAAGAAAGCATCGAAGATGCATTACGTAGATTTAAACGCGATGTTTCTAGATCTGGTAACCTTCAAGAGGCGAAAAAACGTCAATATTATTTAAAGCCATCTGATGTACGCAAACAAAAGCGTCAAGAGGCTCGTAAAAAATTTAAGTAAGATAATTGGGAAACTTAGGTTTCCTTTTTTCTTTAAAATAATTTATTTAGGAGGATTATTATGAGGATTTTTACTATTGGGGATTCTACAATGAAATACAACAATATTTATACTTATCCACAAACTGGTTGGGGTCAGGTATTACATTTATTCACTAAAAATGAATGGTTAGTTGAGGATCATGCTGAAAATGGTAGAAGTACAAAAAGCTTTATAGAAGAAAAACGTTTTGATAAGGTATTGGAGAAAATGGAAAAGGGAGATTTTGTCATTTGTCAATTTGGTCATAATGATGAAAAAATTCAAGATCCTAATAGATACACTGAACCTTTTGGTTCATATCAAGCAAATTTGAAATATATTGCAAAAAATGTTATTGCCCATGGAGGACATATCGTTTTTGCTACAAGCATCACAAGACATAAATTTGAAAATGGAGTTTGTATTAATACTCATGGTGATTATCCTAAGGCAATGCTAGAATTTGCAAAAGAAAATGGATATACATGTATAGATATGAACAAGCTTACAATGGATTTATATACAAAACTAGGCGAAGAAAAAACAAAGAAATTTCATATGATTTTTGAAAAAAATAAATATAGTAATTACTTAGAAGGAAAAGATGATCATTCTCACTTGGTTTATGAAGGAGCTTTAGTTATTGCTCAATTATTTGTTGAAGAAATATATAAGACTAATGATCCAATTAAAAATTGCTTCCTTGATTTAAACCAAAAAGAAGCAATAGATTATGAAATGCTAAAGGATTAATTGGAGATAAGCAATTTTGCTTTAGATATTTTATATGATTAGATTATTAATTGATAATGATGTTAGGCAGGTATATGATATATACATGCCATATATTGAAAATACAGTAATAACTTTTGAAAAGGAAAAGCCGAGCTTTGAAGCTTTTTACCAAAGAGTATTAAATATAAAGAAAAATTATCCATACTTAGTTTATGAAGAAGATGGAAAAATTTTAGGTTATGCTTATGCTTCTAGATTTAGAGATAGAAAGGCTTTTGATAATACCTGTGAATTATCAATTTACTTAAATGATAAAGCAAAGGGAAAGGGTATTGGAAAGAAACTATTATCAAAAATGCTAGAATATCTTAGATTGCAAAACATTAATTCTGTAGTGTCATGTATTACAGTTCCTAATTTAGCATCAGATCATATTCACGAATCAATGGGCTTTACATTGTGTGGATATTTTCATAATTCTGGGATAAAATTTAATAAGCTTTTAGATGTTAAATTCTATGAATTAATTTTATCTAATGAGGTAAAGGAATTTATACCGTTTTCTAATTTAAGAATAATATAATATTCTAATATAAAAATCACCTACATAAATATATTGTGGGTGATTTTTTTGAATAAGCATATACTTCATAAAAGAATCTTTATTGTTATTATCATTTTTGTTCTATTATTTTCTTCATTAATTATCAAGCTTGGGGTGATTACCTTTTTTGATTCTGAAAGAATTAATCCATTAGCATATGAGCTTTGGAGTAGAGAAATTCCTGTTTCTACATCTAGAGGATTAATTCTTGATAGAAATGGAAATGTTTTAGTTGAAAATGAATTATGCTATACTGTTTGTTCAATAAACAGACAAATTGATGATAAGGATGATGCAGCAAAAAAAATATCTAATGTTCTTAACACATCATATGAATCAATTTATAAGCATATAACAAAGAATAATTCGATCGAAATAATTAAACCTGAAGGTAGAAGAATATCTATTGATTTAGCAAAAAAAATAAAGGATTTGAATATTAACGGAATATATATTACATATGATACAAAAAGATCATATCCTTATGAAGAAATGCTTGGTCAGGTATTAGGCTTTTGTGGAATAGATATGGATGGATTATCTGGTGTTGAATATTTATATGACGATTATTTAAAAAGTCAAAATGGGGCTTTAAAAATATACACAGATGCTAAAGGTAATTTAATGCATGATATGATTAGTGAATATAAAGAAGCGCAACCAGGTATGAATGTATATTTAACAATTGATTTAGAATTACAAAAAATTATGGATGGAGTAATAAAAAAATGTATTAATATGTATAATCCTAATCAAGTAATGGGATTAATTATTTCTGCAAAAACTGGAGAGGTTTTAGCTATGACCTCCTATCCTTTTTTTAATCCTTCAGATTATCAATCCTATGATCCAAGCATTTACAATAGAATACTTCCTATATTTAACCAATTTGAATTAGGATCAACATTTAAAATAATTACCTATTCTGCAGCTTTAGAAGAAGGATTATTTGATCTAAATGATAGAATTTATTGTAATGGCTCTACAATAGTTGGTGATCGAAAGATTAGATGTTGGAAAAGTGGTGGCCATGGAAGTCAAACCATGCTAGAGGGAATACAAAATTCATGTAATGTTTGTTTTATGGAACTAGGAAGAAGATTGGGTGTTGAAAAATTTTATAAGTATTTAGAAAAATATGGAATGACCAAAAAAACTGGTATTGATTTATCTGGTGAAGGTACTCCAATTATCGTAAAAAAAGATAATTGTGGGCCTGTAGAACTTGCGACACAGGCTTTTGGTCAGTCAAGTGCATACACACCAATACAACTTTCAATGGCCGCAATAGCTAGCATAAATGGTGGCAATTTATTACAACCGTATATTTTAAAGCAAATAGAAACAAGTAATAAAGAAATTGTATTTCAAAGAAATACTCAAATTAAAAATAAAGTAATATCTGATAAAACATCAAATTTAATGAAATATGCACTAGAATGCGTATGTGCCTTAGGAACTGGTAGAAATGCTTTTATTGAAGGCTATAGAGTTGGAGGTAAAACAGGTACTGCTCAGGTAATTAGCAGTACAGGTGGATATGAAGCAGGTCATTACATTTTATCATTTTTAGGTATGGCTCCTATGAATGATCCAGAGATTCTTTGTTATCTTGCGATAGATAAGCCACAAAACTGCGTTCAATATGGCGGAACAGTTGCAGCACCACTTGTTGGTGAAATCATGGAACAATCACTTTCATATTTAGGTATCAAAAGAGACTATGAAAATCAAATAGAAAAGAATTTAAGATGGTTTTTAGATACACCTACATATAAGGTAGATAATTATATAGGTAAAACTAAAAAAGAAATAAAGAATACTCAATTCTATAATTATGTATATTACGGTGATGGAGATACAGTAATATATCAATCACCTGATCAAGGTGAAAAGATAAAAGAAGGAGATACTATCATGCTATATATGGGATGAAATACTATTGTTTACATGATTGTTATATTGATTAAAGGAAATAATTATGGTATAATTATACCATAAAAAGAATATAATAACTTACGGAGGAAATTTTATGCAAGTTTTACCTAAAATATTACCTATTAATGAATTGAAAAATACAGCTAATATTTCTAAAACTTGTAAGGAAAGTGATACACCTATCGTCATTACAAAAAACGGATATAGTGACATGGTCCTTATGAGTGTTGAATTATATGAAAAAACAATTGCAAAAATTCAAACTGCAATTTTACTTAATGAAGCACTTAATGACCCTAAAAGAAGTGAAGGAGCAGTAGAATTAAATTCTTTTATTAAAGGATTAGTTGATAATGAATAATAAGTATAAAATTATCATTGAAAAATACGCTCAAGAGGATTTAGAAAATATTTATAATTATATTAAAGATGATTTAGTGAATACGGATGCCGCAGTAAAATTATTAAATAAGTTTATTGATAAATTTGAAACTATTTCAATGTTTCCGGATAGTTCGCCATTATTAGATAATGAGTATATTAGTAATAAGAATATTAGGAAGCTTTTAGTAGATAAATATATTGCTTTTTACGAAGTTGATCATTCTAATAAAGAAGTAAAAATAATAAGAATATTATATGGTATGATGAATTATATTGATATATTATGATTTTTTATGGAGTATTAATAGTTTCTTTGAAATATTAATTAAGTCTTAGAATAAAATCTAAGATTTTTTTATTTATTAAGCTTAAAATTTTTATATAAAATGTATACGTTAGGAACGTCCGAGGGTATCAGGTAGAAATGCATTTATTGAAGGTTATAGAGTTGGAGGTAAGACAGGTACTGCGCAGGTAATAAGTAATACTGGTGGATATGAAGCAGGGCATTATATTTTATCATTTTTAGGTATGTAACCTATGAATGATCCTGAAATTGTATGCTATTTAGCTATAGATAAAACAAACAATTGTACTCAATATGGCGGAACTGTTGCCGCACCACTTGTTGGTGAAATAATGGAACAATCACTTACATATTTAGGTATTAAAAGAAATTATGAAAATCAAATAGAAAAGAATTTAAGATGGTTCTTAGATACACCTACTTATAAGGTAGATAATTATATAGGAAAAACTAAAAAAGAAATAAAAAATACATCTTTTTATAACTATGTATATTATGGTGATGGAGAATCACCTGATCAAGGTGAAAAGATAAAAGAAGGAGATACTATAATGCTATATATGGGATGATTTAGTCTAAATATTTATTTAATAGCTTATCAATATCAATACTTTCTAATTTTGATATTTGACTAATCCTTTTTCCTATATCCTTAATAGAAGAACCAATACTATATAATTCATCATCTATAATGATAAATCTATCATGATATTTATTAGTTCTAATAACATTTAAATTATGATTATTCTTAAATAATTTTATTTCTCTATTAGTAATAGGAGTATGAGAAGCAATGTATATTGTAATATCTATATTTATATCATTCATCATTTCTAATACAGAATAATCTAAATATGAATCAATTATAATAATTCTATTATTAGCCTTATTAAATAAATTTTTGATAAAGGAATAGCCTTCAAATAATTGATTATCATAAATTATTCTATCCTTAAAAATTTCAATAGAGGTTAGATTATCATACTTAATCTCTAAAGTTGACAATCTATCATTAATATTATTAATAGTATTATTTATTTGAACTAAGCTATCAGAATGAGCCATACATCTAGCTTCATTAACAACATAGCCTTTTAGCAAATATTGCTTTAAAATAGAATTAGCCCAACGTCTAAATATTATACCTCTTTTTGAATTTACTCTATAACCAATAGAAATTATTATATCAAGATTAAACATCTTGATATCAACGTTAGTTTTTCTTATTTTCCCAGTTCTTGGATCAAATTTGTCTAGCACAGTTGCAAAAAATGCAACACAGCTATTTTCTTCTAATTCTCCCATTTTAAAGATATTTCTTACGTGCCTTGAGATAACTGATTTATCTCTTTCAAATAATATTGATATTTGTTCTAAAGTTAGCCATACTGTATCCTCACTAGGTGATACATTAACATCTAAGCTAAAATCTCCATCCTCAAATTTAATTAATTCATAGCTTTTCTCAATAATTTCAATTTCTTTTGTTTCACTCATAATATTTATCCTTCCTTTTCTCAAAAAATAAAAGCCTTACCGCATTTTAGCGATAAGGCTTAATGTTAATATTAAGTTGGAATATTTTTGCATTCATATTCATCAACTCCTAGATGATAATATTGTAGCATATTTATTATCTGATTGCTACATAAAGTATTTTAAAAGTTTATTGTATACGTAGATACAGTAATATATCAATAACCTAATCAAGGTGAAAAGATAGAAGAAGGAGATACTATAATGTTATATAGGATGATTAATTGTTCCATATATTCTTGTTATTGAAATCAATTGATATACATACATTAGTAGTATAGATAATGCGATGGTTATTATAAAGCCAAGTGTCGAGTTACTAAATAGCCAAGTATCGAGTTATTTTTACGACAATCGTAGGAAAATGCTTGAATATTTGATATGCATATCATATAATATATGTAGGTTAAACAGAAACGAGGCATGCAAATGAAAAAATATAAAAGTAGAATTGTAGATGAAATATTAAAAAGAAAACTAGAAGGTAAGGGTGCGGTATTAATAGAAGGTCCAAAATGGTGTGGTAAAACAACAACTGCAGAACAACTTGCAGCCAGCATACTTTATATGGATGACCCTGAAAGGAAAGAACAAAACATAAATATGTCTGAATTGAACCCTAAAAGATTATTAAAAGGTCCTACTCCTAGACTTATAGATGAATGGCAAATTGCTCCGAAGCTTTGGGATTCAATTCGCTTTGAAGTGGATCATCGAAGTGAATTAGGTCAATTTATACTTACAGGTTCGGCAGTTCCTGTAGATACAAAAGAAATAACACATTCTGGAACAGGTAGATTCACTTGGTTAATGATGAGACCTATGAGTTTATATGAATCAGGTGATTCTAGCGGTGAAGTAAGTTTAAAAGATTTATTTGATGGTCAAATAGAAATTGATGGATATTCAGAACTAGATTTCGAACGATTAGCATTTCTTGTATGTAGAGGTGGTTGGCCTCAGGCAGTAGATATGCGAGATGAAATTGCATTAGATCAAGCAATGGATTATTTAGATGCTGTCATCCATTCAGATATCAATAGAGCTGATAATGTTCAAAAAAATCCTGATAAAGTACGTAGACTTATGCGTTCGTATGCTAGAAATCAAGGGACTCAAGTTCCAAACACAGAGCTTGCAAAAGATGTTCAAGGAAATGATGAGGGTTCAATTAATGAAGAAACTATTGCCTCATATTTAAGTGCATTAAAGAAAATATTTGTAGTAGAAGAAATGCCAGCATGGAATCCGAATTTACGTTCGAAAACAGCTATTCGTTCATCCGATACAAGATATTATATAGATCCTTCCATAGCAGTTGCATCATTAGGAGTTGGTCCTAATGATTTAATAAATGATTTAAAAACATTTGGATTCTTATTTGAAACATTATGCGTAAGAGATTTACGTGTATACGCGGAAGCTTTAAATGGTGATGTATTTCATTACAGAGATAAAAATGGATTAGAATGTGACGCTGTTATTCATTTAAAAAATGGAAAATATGGTTTAGTAGAAATTAAACTTGGTGGTGAAAAGCTTATTGAAGAAGGTGCTAAAAGTTTAAAAGCTTTGACATCTAAAATTGATACAGAGAAAATGAAGACCCCATCATTCCTTATGGTTTTAACAGGAACAGGAGATTATGCTTATCGTCGTCAAGATGGTGTGTTAGTTGTACCTGTAGGTTGTCTAAAAAATTAATATTTGGATATTAAATATACCATTACAGTTCGATTGCTCAATATAAATTACAGTATTGACAAAATAAATGAATAAATCAAAGTAGAAAAATAGAAATGATATATTCATGAAAGGATTAAAAATGAAGATAATAAATAAAAAATGTCCAATTTGTGGAAGTGATAATAAATCTATTTTTCTTATCTAATCTCCTATGCTTAGCTCATATTCTTTTCCTACTAACGCAAATTCCTCACCAAGGTCCTTTAAAAATACTACTATGTTTTCTAATAGTTTATTTTTAAATTCATATTCATTATTGTTTATACTTATTCCTGGATAATCAATAATATAAGTATCTTTAAACATGTTTTCAACAGGTAAATTGATTTGGATGGAATTATTAGTGTTAGATAATTGTAATAGATAGGTTCCTTTTTTATTTCTCTTTCAACTTCAGGTCTAGACAGTCTGTTATTATAAGCATAATTAATATACCACATAACTTCATCATGTGAGGAACACTTATATTGTTCCCCAAGGAATTTGGCTCACAGGCTGTGAGCTAATTTCATCATATGAAAAATTTTTAGTAAATAAAGACATTCTTTTCAAATTAGCTAATGACATCCCATGATAATCTTTTAAATAAAGAGCTAATTTAGTTAAAAATTTATTACCCCATTGCTTTTGTTGATTTATTATTGTACCTATTTCATAATAGCTCATAATAATGGCACTATTAACAACAACCATGGCCTTAGCTTGGTTGGAGCTTAAAGTGCTCTTGATTTTTTCTAATTCTTTTAAATAATCTTTCTCAATAATTTTAATTTCTTTTGTTTTAGTCATAATATTAATCCTTCCTTTTCTCAAAAATAAAAGCCTTACCGCATTTTAGCGATAAGGCTTAATGTTCATATTAAGTTGGAATATTTTTATTATCATAATTACCAACTCCTAGATGATAATATTGTAGCATATTTATTAATTGATTGTTACGTAAAGTATTTTAAAAGTTTATTGTATATGGAGATAAAGTAATATATCAATCACCTGATTAAGGTGTAAAGATTAAAGAAGGAGAGGGATGATTTAGTCATTACTTAAAAAGGATAAAATATAAAAAAATGATTACATAATAAAACTGACCTAAAAAAACCTTAAATCTCTTGAAAACTCGCTTGAAAAAACCTATAATATAATTATAAACTCGCTTGAAAAAACCGGAGGATGCTATGTTTACTAGAAAAATGGAATTAGAATTAAAAAAATGGAAGGAATCTTTATCAATAAAAAGAAAGGCTTTCATCTTAAAAGGTTTAAGACAGGTTGGTAAAACATTTATCGTTAAAAAGTTTGCACAAGAGAACTATAAAAATGTAATATATATTAATTTTAAGGTTGAACTTGATATGAAGCAATGCTTTAATAATAACCTATCTGTAGATAATTTAATAATGAATATTTCAAGCATGAAGCCTGGTACTTTATTTATTCCTCATGAAACAGTTTTAATTTTTGATGAAATACAAGAATGCTCTGCAGCAAGAGCAGCAATTAAACCACTTATGGAAGATGATAGATTTGATGTTATAGCAACAGGCTCATTATTAGGAATTAAGGGGTATAACTCTAAGTATTCTGGAGGAGTATCTGTAGGCTATGAACATACCGTTTATATGAAGCCTTTAGATTTTGAAGAGTTTTTGTGGGCAAAGGGTTTAAAAGAGGAAACTGTTGAATATTTAAGGGATTGTTTTAATAAAAGAATGGTTGTTTCTGATGCGATTCACACATCAATGCTACGATATTTTAGAGAATATATGTGTGTTGGTGGTATGCCTGCAGTTGTTAAGGTGTTTAAAGAAACTAATGATATGAATCAAGTATTAATAGAACAACGTGATATATTAGAGAGTTATAAGGATGATTTTGCTAAGCATTTAGATGAAAATGAACACGAAAAGGTAGACAAAGCTCTTTTAGCAAAAATTAATAGAGTTTATGATTCAATTCCAGCACAGCTTGCAAAGGAAAATAAAAAATTTATGATATCTAAGATTGATAAGAAATCATCATTAGAAAAGTATGAGGAGGCTATTCAATGGTTAATAGATTATGGCTTAATTTCTTTATGTTATAATTTGTCTATACCAGAATCTCCATTAGAAGGTAATAAAATTAATAATATATTCAAAATTTATGTTAATGATACAGGCTTGTTGATGGCTATGCTAGATGATGGAACTACGGGAGAAGTTTTACTTAATAATTTAAGTGGTTATAAAGGTGCTATTTATGAAAACATCATAGCTGATGCTTTTACAAAAAATCAAAAAAAAATATATTATTTTTCTAAAGATAGTGGATTAGAAATAGATTTTATAAGTAAAATTAATAATGATATAACTTTAATCGAAGTAAAAGCTAAAAATGGCAATACAAAATCATCTAAAGAAGTACTTACTAATAAAGAAAAATACAAAGAAGTAAATAAGCTAATAAGACTTAAGGAATGTAATATTGGCGAAACTGGTAATATATTGTCTATACCATATTATTTGGCTTTCTTATTGTAAGCATACCGGTAATATGTCAATAGATAAAAATAAATAATTTTTAGATATATAGACATATAAGGAACAACACAAAAGAACCTATGCTTGATAGGTTTTTAAAACGAGGTATGGTTAATCAAAAATAAATTAATTAGCTTT
>JALEQD010000196.1 GCA_022768655.1 Anaeroplasma sp. | reverse complement strand
ATGACTACTTTTTACGGCAATCAAAAAGCTTGATGATTAGCGCAAGCGCTATTATCATCATGACAAGATATTCCATCTTGCCCTCCTTTATCTACACGTTCATCGTTTCCGCTTCCCGTGTTTATTGTTCATCATTTCCTCTTAGAGTACTATTGTACCAATTGGTATTATAATGATTAATTTTTGCTTGTCAAATTAAGAAAATATTACAGTTAAGACATTTTTCGAAAAATAATTAAAAAAGATATTATTAAATTTTTTAAATTATTTTATCTATTTAACATCAATCATTAATAGTTGTTTTAAAACCAAAACATAAAATTTTTTTAGTAATGTAATGTATTAAAAAACTATTTTCATGTTGATTAATTAATATTTTCAGCATATAATATAGGTGCGATGAACATGTGCTAAAAGAAATGAAAAGGGAAGGTTGCCGCCTTCCCTTTTCGCAATTGGAAACGGTGAACTGTGCTTCAGATAGCTTAATGACTACTTTTTACGGCAATCAAAAAGCTTGATGATTAGCGCAAGCGCTATTATCACCATGACAAGATATTCCATCTTGCCCTCCTTTATCTACACGTTCATCGTTTCCACTTCCCGTGTTTATTGTTCATCATTTCCTCATGCAGTACTTGTAGTACCAATTGGTATTATAATGATTAATTTTTGCTTGTCAAATTAAGAAAATATTACATTTAAGGCATTTTTCGAAAAAAATAATAATTATATATAATAAAATAATCTAATATAAAAATATAAGTATCATTTTTCGAAAATAATTAAAAAAGATATTATTAAATTTTTTTAATTATTTTATCAGATGCTAATTTGTTAATAAAATTTTCTGAATATTTATATTGATTGAATGATTTAATCGATTAAAAATTAGGTTGAAAAAAAGATTTGACAAAATAATAATTTTTTCTTGACGGTGGAAATACTATTTGATATAATGTAAAAGCACGTGTATGTATACACGCGAGTGGGAGGACTAATAATGTCTGCTTAACCACATCATTGAAAGAAGGAGG
>JALEQD010000057.1 GCA_022768655.1 Anaeroplasma sp. | reverse complement strand
AACTTAGAGGGTGATATGGTTGCAAGTAAGACTATGTCAGGTGATTGCTTCTATTTATATAATGATAAAATAGTTGTATTAGGCCATAATCATGTATCAATTTATAAGTTTGATGGTACAAATATTGAAGAACTAAAGGGATTTTTGTGTGATGAAATTACTGATTCTAGATTAATTGACAATAATTTATATTTAGTTTTAGCAAATAATCTTATTAAAAGTGAAATTGTGTATGAGAATTTGTATTATGATGGCTGTGCTGTTACACAAACTATGTTTTCATTATATAAAATTAATTTAGATGATATGACTACGAATACTGTTAAATTAGTTTCTGGAGCAAAAGCACAGGTTTATACATCCTTAAATCACATCTATATTGCTGCATCAGATTCTATTAATACCTCAATATCATTTTTTGATTATGAGTTAAATCCTATTGGTGTTTTTAATGTAAATGGAAATGTGCTAAATCAATTTTCAATGGATGAATATAATGGTTATTTTAGAGTGGCTACAACATATAGAAAATCATCTGTTACGCAAAACATATTATCTATTTTTAATATAGAAAAAATGGAGCTTGCTGGAAAAATTGATGAAGGTATTGGCTTAGAAAGACATACTATTAAATCAGTTAGATTTGATAAGAATTCATGTAATATCGTAACATATGCATCAAGAGATCCTTTATATGAAATTGATTGTTCTGATCCTTATAATCCAGTAATAGTATCAAATTATCAAGCTCCCGGATATTCACAATATCTACATACATTTACTATTAATGAAGAAGAATATGTATTAGGCTTTGGCTTTTTAGATGATTTATACACTGAAAAGATTTCTATATACAAAAAATTTGATGATAAAACAACACAAATAGGTGCTGATTTTGTTATAGGTAATATTAAAAATGTAGATTATCAAATAGATAATTATAATCCTATCAGAAAAGATGATTTAACCTCTCATCATAATTATTTTGTTTACAATGATGGAGAAAAGCTTTATTTTGGTTTACAAATAGGCTATGATTTATATACTATCTTTGAAATTGATGTTACAAAAGAGATCGAAGTGGTGACTGTTTATAAGGAATATCAAACAAATTATTTGCCATCATTCCGTTCTAGATTGTTTTTAGTAAATAATAAAATTTATATCACACAGGATAGTTATGAGCTTATTATAGATGAGTTTAAATAATAATCTTGTAAAAAGTATTAAAATAAATTATAATTGTAATAGAATTTTTAGGAGGCAGCTATGGAAAAAATTAAAGAAATAGTTAAAACTCAATATAAGATTCTTTTACAAATTGCAGGTTATATTGCGATAGCTTGCTTAATTTACGGAGTATGGTTCCAAAGCTTATGGCATTTGTGGTATGTAACATTATTAACAATAATTGTTGTTATTGCTGCAGGATGCGTTATTGGATATTTTTACTTAAAAAGTGAAATCAAGAAAAATGATAAAACTGTAGAGGGAGTAAAAAATGAGAGTAATTAGGCTCTCATTTTTGTTATTAATGTAATTATGAGAAAAAAAGAATTATTTTATGTAGGTATATTTTTAGGGTTTACTGTTATAATGTTTTTTATAATTTTTGGTTTTTTAGTAAGCAGTAATTTTAAGCCATTAGAGATAGATGTTATAGTAAGAGATTTTGCATATGATATTCGTGGTGAAAAATTTGGCTTTATGTATTGGTGTAATAGAATATTAACTGAGCTAGGCTTTTTATATGTAATGGTTTTAATTTTTATTATACTTGCGGTTGTTTCTAAGCTAGGCTTACCATCATTTATTTTTGGTTGTGGCGCTATATTTACTTATTTTTTCAATTTATTTATTAAGCTTATGTGTAATCGAGAAAGACCATATATTAATTTAAGATGGATGCATGAAATATCATCAAGCTTCCCATCAGGACATGCATCAACAGCTATGTTTGCGTATGTTATTTTAATGTATTTAGCATATCGATTTGTTAAAAACAATAAAATAAAAATTACAGCTTATATTTTATGTCCTTTGATTATTTTAATTGTTGGCTTTACAAGAATTGTGATAGGTGTTCATTATTTTACTGATATTTTATCAGGCTATATGATTGGTGGATTTTGTGCATGTATATGGATCTTAATATGTAATTTATGTGTTAAGAAGAATTTTAATTTTTTAAATCCTATTTTATTTAAGAAAAAAATATAGAAAAATAATTAAAATTTATTGTTTTTTTAAAAAAATAATTGTATAATTAAATTAGAATAATTCTAATTCTAATTTTATAGAAAGGAGGTATATCCTTGTCTAAGTATAAAGATGAGATTTATAAACTTATTCTTTCCTCAGATAAGCACCTTACTGCAGAAGATATTTTTATATCTTTAAAGCAATATATGCCCAATATTGTTTTAGCAACCGTGTATAACAATCTTAATTCATTATATTTAGAAAACAAAATTAAAAAAATTTCAATCGAGGGACAATCTGATAAATATGATAAAAATATAAAGCATGATCATTTGATTTGTAGTAAATGTAAGAAAATACAGGATGTATTTATTGGAGATTTATCAAAAGAACTGTCAAGCAAATTGAATATTAAAGATTTATCCTATGATTTAAAGATTTATTATTTATGTCCAGATTGTAAAAACAAGGAGGATAAGTATGAAGCATAAAGATTTAAGTATTAGAGTTCCCATAGAAGAAGATAATCCTAGTATAAGAAGAATCGAAGAAAAATGTATTGATTGTGGCTTATGTAAAGATGTTTGTCAAAATCAAATTGGAGTTTTAGGAACATATTCCTTAAAGGAAACAAACAATCAAGCTGTTTGTATTAATTGTGGACAATGTAGAAATGTATGTCCAGTTGATTCGATTGTAGAAAAATATGAATATAATGAAGTAAAAAAGCAAATAGGTGATAAGGATAAAATTGTTATTGTATCTACATCTCCATCTGTTAGAGCTGCCTTAGGTGAAGAATTTGGTATGACAGATGGAAGCTTTGTTCAAGGAAAAATGGTTTCATTATTAAGAAAGCTTGGCTTTTCATTTGTTTTAGATACTAATTTTTCAGCTGATTTAACGATTTTAGAGGAAGCTAGTGAATTAATTGAAAGAATCACAAATAATAAGCCATTACCACAATTTACAAGCTGCTGTCCAGCATGGGTAAAATATGTAGAAATGTATTATCCTGAAATGACTAAAAATTTATCTACAGCAAAAAGTCCAATTGGAATGCAGGGACCAACAATTAAAACATATTTTGCGAAGAAGAATAATTTAGATCCTAAAAAAATTATTAATGTTGCGTTAACTCCATGTACTGCGAAAAAGATGGAAATTAGAAGAGAAGAATTTCATGCAGCAGGTGATTACTATAATGATTTAAGCATAAAGGATATGGATTATGTTATTACAACCCATGAGCTAGCAATGTGGGCAAAAGAAGAAAACATTGATTTTAATCATCTAGAGGATAGCAATTATGATTCTTTTATGGGTGAAGCATCAGGAGCCGGCGTAATATTTGGTAATACTGGAGGAGTAATGGAAGCAGCATTAAGAACAGCCTACCATTATTTAACTAATGATGAGGCACCACTTGATTTTATTAAGCTTACTCCAGTTAGAGGCTATCAAGGAATAAGAGAGGCAACAATTAAAATTAATGATTTAGATGTTAATGTTGCGGTTGTGCATGGTACAGCAAATGCTAAGAAGCTGATTGAAATGATAAAAGAAAATAAAAAGCAATATCATTTTGTTGAGGTAATGACTTGTCCATTAGGATGTATTGGTGGTGGTGGGCAACCAAAACAGCTAAATAAGGATATGAATGAGGTACGCAAGGCTAGAGTAAATGCCTTGTATAAAAAGGATTCAGAATTGCTTATCAAAGAAAGTTATAAAAATCCTGATATTATTAAGGTATATGATGAATTTTATGGTAAGCCATTAAGTGAATTGGCAGAAAAGATGCTTCATACAGAATATTTTAATAAAAGCTATTTATTAGGAAAGAAAGAGGTAGAAAAAATGGCAAAATTTAAATGTAAGGTATGTGGATATATCCACGAAGGAGAAAGTGCACCAGAAGTGTGCCCAGTATGTAAAAAGACAGGAGTGTTTGAAGAAATGAAAGAAAAAAACCCATATTCAGGAACTAAAACAGAACAAAATTTAATGACTGCATTTGCAGGAGAATCACAAGCAAGAAACAAATATACTTATTTTGCATCAGTTGCAAAAAAGGAAGGCTATGAGCAAATTGCTGCGTTATTCTTAGAAACTGCAGAAAATGAAAAAGAACATGCTAAATTATGGTTTAAGGAATTAAATGAACTTGGTAATACAAGTGAAAACCTACTTGCTGCAGCAGAAGGTGAAAATTATGAATGGACAGATATGTATGATGAATTTGCAAAAACGGCAGAAAGAGAAGGTTTCTCGCAATTGGCAAACAAATTTAGAAAAGTTGCTCAAATAGAGAAATTGCACGAGGAAAGATATAGAGCATTGCTTAAAAATGTGGAAACAGCAAAAGTTTTTGAAAAAAGTGAAATAAAAATTTGGGAATGCAAAAATTGCGGACATGTGGTAATAGGAACAAAAGCACCAAACTATTGCGAAGTTTGTGGATATGCAAAGAGTTTCTTTGAAATAAAACAAGAGAATTATTAATAAAACAAGAAAAAATTAAAAAAAATAACATAAGGCGTTTACAACGAAATATGTTATTTTTTATTTTTAAGATAATTTAGTTGAAAAACATTGAAGTTTAAAGCAAAAACGAAACCAAGATTAAAGATTTTTGAAACCTGCAGAATAATAGAAAAAACTTTACGTTTTATAAAAATTCTCTTTATGTATTAACAAATAAACATTTAGACTAAGAGTATAACAATTTTGTTAAATGCCTCGCTAATTGCAGAACAAATTATTGTTATAGTATCAGTATCTCCACCAAAAGATACTGCGTTTCTAATTGCATCTTTCATGCATTTATCTCACATACATAAAATATTGCACACTTATTCAAAATCTGTATTGATTTTTCAAAAATATTTAAAAAAGCCCACAA
>JALEQD010000015.1 GCA_022768655.1 Anaeroplasma sp. | reverse complement strand
GTGTTGTATGTTCACCACCATTCAAATCATATGTAATATTATATGTAATCGGACTCCATTTTGCATATAATACAGTATCTTCATCGATATCCCAGATTCTTTTAGGTTTACCAATATCATTGATATAACAGACCCCATCTTCGGTATACCATCCCATAAATACATATCCATCTCTTTCAATAATATGTGCAGAAGAAGATGGTAAATATTTCCCAAATGTACCAGTTAATCTATAAAATATTTCTAAATCAACAATATAGGTGTTTGGTATTAATTTTGCTTCTAAATTTATTTCATCAGAAAATATGTCTAGTATTGCACCTGTTTTGTATACAATTCCATCATATAACCAACCATCAAAGGTATATCCTTTAATTTTTGCTCCTATATCTGGAATTTCACCATAAAAATTAATTTTATCAGTTAGATATAACTCTCCATTAATATAATAGTTTATATTAATTGGATAAGTCGAAATCGTATATAGAGACGATTCTTCACTATTTTGAAGAGACCTAATAATAGTTTCTGGTACAATAATTTCAACATTCATAGGAAAAGATGTATGATAAAATTCAATATTTGCTTCTTCTATAAAATAGATTCTATCTAATGATGAACAACCAGTAAATGCATATTCAGCAATTGTATTAATATTATCACCTATGTATATTTCAATAAGTGATGAACTATTAAATGCACCTAAAGCAATATAAGATACATTAGAAGGAATTTCATAAGAAGTAGATGTTCCCTTATAATCTAACAGAACTGATCCTAATATAGTTACATCTCCTCTATTTAAAAACCATGGTGTATCTGCAAAAGTTCTTTTATCTGCGTAAATTAATGAACCACTTTCATTCTCGATAATAGATAAATTAACACATCCTGAAAAAGCATCTATACCTATATTTTCAACATTTGATAGGTAAATTGTTCTAAGTTTTTCATTATTGGAAAAAGCATTTGGCCATATATAATTTACTGTTGATGGAACAGTTAATTGATATGTACTAGGTGAAAAAATCAATTGTGTTTTTCCTAATGTATATAATGTATTATTATCGACTTCAAAATTATTACTATTATTATTGATAGTTTTAACTCCAGAACCAAGGAAAACGGATGTACCTAATGAGTTTAAATTTGTAGGTATTGTAAAAGTTGTTAATGAACTACAATTTAAAAATGCATTAGATCCTATAGATGTTAAAGAAATAGCAGCAGTTGTATCTATCATTGTCAAATTAGTACAATTTTCAAAAGCGGAATCATTTATGATTTTAATAGTATTTGGCAAAGTTATATTGAATACTGATGAGTTATCAGAGAATGCATGTGTTCCTATTTCAACAACAGTTTTACCATCAATAGTATTAGGAATATTTAATTGAGTTGTACCATTTGTTCCTAAATAAGATAATATGCCTACTTCATTTTCATTAATGTAATAAGTTTCAAAACAAGATGAATTTTGAAATTGTTCAACATTTATATCATAAATAATTTGTTTTAAAATCCAATTATCTTTAGGTTCTAGGTTATGAGGAATAGATATTGAATTAACAGCACTACTATTTATGTCGGTGTCAAATTCATTAAATATTCTAATTTTGTTATTAAAACCTTTGTACCCTAAATATTGAGAGTTTTCTATGGATCCATTATATATTCCTAATTGCGAATCTAAATTAACAAAAATATCATTAAGTACTAAAGTTGTTGGAGGGATCACTAATGTTTCTAATTCATTACATAATATTCTAACTATATCATCAATATAATCATCAGATAAGTCATTAAATGTTGAACAGGCTTCTAAAGCTAAGGTAGCAGCTTCCTCTATTTGATCAACTATATTATTTGTAAATTTATCAACGACTGAAATAGTTGTTAATAAATTGGATATTGTATAAACAATTTTAGGAAGAGCATCTACTAATTCTGGAGATAAGTTTTGATTATTAATTAATTCGTATTTACTAGAATCACTTTCAAGCATTTTTCCCAAAAAATTTAATGTTGAAGCTCCACCAATTGCTAGTACATTAATTTTATCATATTTATATTCCTCATAATGATTATTCCAGTTGTTCATATATTTTGTATATACTTTTTCATTTATTATATCATCTTTGCCATCTGCTTGACTAAAGATATGTAACCACAGTGCATCTAATGAAGCACTTGTAGAACCACAATAAGGTGTTCCAATACTATATATAGAATCTATTAAGTCAGGGTGGTCTAATGCATATTGCATATTTGTAATACCACCACGACTATGTCCAATTAAATTTATTTTAGGTAAAACACCATTATTTAATTGTTTATATTGATACACAATATTACTGATTCCATAATTGAATTGTGAATAAATATCATCATTTGAACCATTAGAATTATAGGCATCAAATACTATTATCAAATGTTTAGTAATATCAGTTATTGAATAAACTTTGTTTCCAGTAGTTCTAAAGGTATTGTTTTCCGTATTGTTTTCAATTTGTGTAGTTATATTTATTAAATCAAAATTATGGGAATTATAAAAATTTAACCAATAAACATTTGCATCATTATATATATTGTATAATCGTGTTATAATAGAGTTTTTGTTAAAAGCAAATACCCCATTTCCATTATTTGACCAATGTGAAGCATCTCCGTTTAATCCGTGAGTAAGTATGGTAATATTTGCTTCACCTGTTTCTACAGGAATTCCTGTTCGCAAATTAAAGTCATACCTATAGTCATTGTCATATATAATTTCTTCTTCATTTGTTTGAATTCCATTTTCATCTAATATTGGTTTTTTACCATTAGAGTTTTCGTAAAATTTATAATGATAGGTGTTTGTTACATTATATAAATTTGTATTAGCATAAATATCTTCTTGTGCACTTGCATGCAGTTCAATTAAAAAATAAGATATAAAAACGATAATAAAAATAGAAATTAATATTTTCTTAAAAAATTTCATTATTTTTTCTCCCACTTTGCATAGATTCTTGTTTCTTTTAATACATATTCTTCATTTTCATTATATATTTTATTAGGGATAATATCATTTTCAAAATCCCACTTGTTAATACATTCTATTTCTTTATACCATCCCATAAAATTATAACCCTCACGAATAGGATTGGGAGGTAATATGTTAACAATTGTTCCATCACAATCGTCTACCATAAATATATTATTTTCACCATAGTTTAAATCATATATTACATTTGCATAAATACACTTAGCTTTAATTTGTTGTTCAGAATAAAAATCTATACAAGTAGTTTCTTTTGCTAAATATATTTTATCAAAGTCACGAAAGATATTATACCAAAAATAGTCATTTACACTAACATTTACATTTCCAATGAAAATAGTATTTTGGCTATTATATTCTTTATTATCATTAAAACTAAAAATATGTTCATTACCTATATATTTTATAAAGTTTGTGATATATATTGTCTTTAGTGTGTCAAAATAAATATCTCCTTCTTTTCCTTGAAAACCATTGTTATCTCCAAGTGAAACAACTTCATATCCATCTATTAATGTAGGAATAATAAGAGTATCTTGTTTTTTACCTATTTCTGTCAACCCCATAATTATTGCTTCTATGTTTGTGTCATTATCTATATCAATTCTTCTATACTGAAAATATCCAGATTCATATATAATATTTGCTGGAGCAGACTTACAAGAAGTTATAAAAAAAATTGAAAAAATAATAAGTAAGAATAATTTTTTTACCATAGTTGTTATGCCTCCTTTCACAATGATATACAAATCATAAAAATTTAATCAAAAATTACTTAAATTATTTTACATTATTAAAGAAATTAAACTAATTTGATTCTTCATTCTTTAAAATCAAAGGGAATACATGTTTTTCCAGTCATAGTAGTTACATCCAAACTATCTAAGTTTTGCTAGTTCTTTTTTCTAGTTCATTATACCTAAGACTATTTTTAATATTACTTATTATTCTTATTTTTTGCAAGATAATGAAAAATAAAATATGCTAATAATACAAATCCTAATAATGATAAATATAAATAATCCTGTATTGAAACAAATTCTTTTTGCTTTGCAAGACCCTTAAAGAATTTACCTAATGGATAAAAAGCTAATAAAAATGAAATAGTTCCAAAAGTATAATATACTAAATTACCATTATCCTTATTTTTCTTAAAATTAATTAAATTGATAATACCATAAATTAGAATAATTACAGAACATATTAATGCAAAAATATAATTTTCATTAAATTCAATACTTGAACCCCAACCATCATTTTCAAAATAAAATGTTTGGCATAAATATATTACATTAATAAGTGTTAAAAGTCCACCAAATGCAATAATTAAAGCATTTTTAATTAAAGCACTATTCTTTATAATTTTATTCATTTACATTATCCTCCTTTATAGTAGTAGCCTCAGCATCAATTGCTTCTTCCTTTTTTATTACAGTATCATTAACATTTAAGAATTGAGGATATACTTTAGCAATTAGAACCATAATACCAGTACATAAAATTATATTTGGAATTGAATATGCTCCATTATATACAAAAGAGTATGCCCAAGTAGCATTGTTTACACCCATAAATTTATCTGAACCATCACCTAACCAGAAGAAACCACCAGCTAAAACATGGCACATATATTTTAGTAAACCAGCAACTACAGTTCCAACAATAATCCAGATAATTTTAGATTTTATATCCTCTTCTTTTTCAAATAGAAAATGAAATGCACCTGCAAAGCCAACTACAGTATATGCTAGAACATAATCTAAGCCAATTTGGAAAAATGGTCCTAAAACCTTCATTGCACCTTCATAATTTGATGCATTAATTACGTAGATTCCACCTAGCATTTGAACTAAGCTAACAATCAATCCACATAATAAACCAGGAACTAATCCTCTACGGTATGAAATAACTAAGATAGGTAGCATAGCTAAGCCTATAGAACCTCCATTAACAAATACACCTCTCCACATACCACCTTGAAGTGCATCTAGTGCGAATGCTAATGCTGCAAAGATAGCAACTTCAGCAAGCACCTTTGTTGTAAATTTTTGTTTTTTCATAAATTTTCTCCTTCTCCTTCTTTAAAAACAAAAAAATGTCCACTAGGACATGCTTAAAAAAGAAATATAGATGGACTAAATCCCTCACATTATTCCCTACGCTAGCATTACCTAGATCAGGTCAAGGGTCGATAACTTAATATCCTCTCAGCGATTGCTCCCCTTAATATGACAAAATTATTATATTACAAATTAAAATAAAAATAAAGAGATTGTAGAAATATCTTTAATTTTTACTATAGAAAATTCCAAATATATATATTATAATATATATAAACATTACGAAAATAATTTAATAGAAAGGAATTTTTTATGAAAAAAATTACAAGGATTTTAGGGCTTGGGCTAGCTCTATTAGGTGTTGTATCTTTGTCTTCTTGTGGTGAAAAAAATGCTATTATAGAAAAAGAAGATATTACTGTTAATCCAACATCTAATTCTATCTATGTTAAAAAGGTAGAAAATATGCCTGATGACTTCATTTTAGGAATGGATGCATCATCTGTTATTTCACTTGAAGAGGGAGGAGTTAAATACTATAACTTTGATGGTGAAGAGCAGGATGTATTTAAGACTTTAGCTGAAAATGGAGTTAACTATATTCGTGTTAGAATATGGAATGATCCATATGATTCTTTAGGTCACGGATATGGTGGTGGAAATAACGATATCAATAAAGCCATTGAAATTGGAAAAAGAGCTACAAAGTATGGAATGAAGCTTTTAGTAAATTTCCATTATTCTGATTTCTGGGCTGATCCAGCTAAGCAAATGGTACCAAAGGCTTGGGCAAATTTTGAATCAATGAATTCATATGACATAACAAGTAAGGATTCTTCTCCTAAATCTGTTGCTTTATATGAATATACAAAGGATTCCTTAAATAAGCTAAAAAAAGAAGGAATTGAAATCGGCATGGTTCAAATTGGAAATGAAACAAATGCTAAAATGTGTGGTGAAACTAATTGGATAAACATTCAATCATTATTTAGAATGGGAGCTAAGGCAGTAAGAGAGGTTTGTCCAGATGCATTAGTTGCATTACATTTTGCAAATCCTGAGAAAACATCTAATTATGAAGATTATGCTAAAAAATTAAAATATTATGATGTAGATTATGATGTTTTTGCTTCTTCTTATTATCCATACTGGCATGGAACTTTAGATAATTTAGCTAATATTTTATCTACAATTGCAACAAAGTATAATAAGAAAACAATGGTTATGGAAACTTCTTATGCATATACAACAGAGGATACTGATTTCTTTGGAAATACTATTGGTACATCTGGATATGATAATAAGGATTATCCATTTACAATTCAAGGTCAAATCAATAATTTTAGAAATATAGTTGATACTATTGTTAATAAGACAACAAATGGAATTGGTGTATGCTACTGGGAAGGAACATGGATTTCTTCTGGTGGTGCTACTTATGAGGATAATAAGGAGTTATGGGAAAAATATGGTTCTGGATGGGCTACTTCTTATGCGAAAGAATATGATCCTAATGATGCAGGATTATGGTATGGTGGCTGTGCAGTTGATAATCAAGCATTTTTTGATCAAACAGGTCATCCTCTTGAATCATTAAAGATGTTTGGACTTCTAAAAAAAGGTAATGTTATTGACTTATTTGCTGATGGTGTTGAGGATGCAAATGTAATACATTATACAGATGAAGATTTTACACTTCCAGAAACAGTAAATGTTATTTTCTGTGATAATTCAAAATCACCTGTTCAAGTAACATGGGAGGATTTTGATATTGAAGCTGCTAAAAAAGCTGGTAATTCTAAATATAAAATTAAAGGTTTAGCTAGTGGTAAAGAAGTATATTGTAATTTAACAATAATGGAATATAACTATCTACAAAATTATAGCTTTGAGGATAATAATAAATCATGGGAAGTAAATACTTATGATGGCGCATTAGATGCTAATTCATATAAGGTACAGGTAACAAGCGAAAATCCTCAAACTGGTAACAATGCATTCCATTTTTGGGCCTCTACTGCTGATACAGTTAAATTCTCTATTGAACAAGAGATTACTAATCTAAAAACTGGTACATATAAGCTTCAATTTTCTCTATTAGGTGGTGTTGCAAGCGGTACAGCTGATGCTTCCCAACAAAATATTTATTGTTATGTAAAAATTAATGATAATATAGTATATAAGATTGATGCTAAATTTACATCATATAGTGATGGATATAAGGATTTTCTATTAAGAAATATTGAATATACTCAAGGAGATAAAATTGTAATTGGTGTTTATGTTGAAGCCAATGAAGTTGGTTCTTGGGGAGATATAGATGATATTTTATTTAATTATCAGAATGAATAAAGAGGTATAATTCAATGAAAAAAATAAATATTTTTAGTTTTGTAATATTAGCCTTAGCAGGTTTTACTTTATCTAGCTGTGGCGAAAAAGAATATAAATACGAATATCCAACCGTTGATACAACAGATGATAATTATAGAACATTTTATGAAATATTTACAGGTTCATTTTCGGATTCTAATGGAGATGGAATAGGCGATTTAAATGGTATAATTAATAGATTAGATTATTTAAATGATGGTGATCCTCAATCCGGAAATTCATTAGGTGTTCAAGGAATTTGGCTAACACCAATATTTTCTTCTCCTTCTTACCATAAATATGATGCAATGAATTATTACAAGGTAGCATATGATTTTGGAACAAATGATGATCTAAAAAAACTAGCTTTAGAATGTCATAATAGGAATATAAAGCTTATAATTGATTTAGCAATCAATCATACATCAAACCAGCATCAATGGTTTACAAGCTTTGTTAAGGCTCATCAAGAAAATGATACAACAAATGAATTTTATGATTATTATACTTATTATAATAAGGATGATCTTGTTAGTGGAAAAAAAGTAAAAATGATTTCTGGTACAAATCATAAGTATGAATGTAATTTTGCTGATGATATGCCAGAATTAAATTATGATAATCCAAAGGTTAGAGAGGAAATGCTAAAAGTTGCAAAATTCTGGTTAGATTTAGGAGTAGATGGCTTTAGATTTGATGCAATAAAATATTTATATTATGGTGAAGATACCAAAAATATAGAATTTTGGAAATGGTATGTAGGTGAATTAAAAACTTATAAGCCTGATATTTACACAGTAGGTGAATGCTGGAGTGGAGATAATGAAACAATTAATTATTTCGAAGCTCTAAATTGTTTTAATTTTCAGCTTGGTCAATCTAGTGGTCAATTAACTAGCGCTGCAAAAGGAAAAAATATTAATGTATATACAAAATACATTGAAAATTATAATAAAAGAATAAAAGAAAAGAATTCAAATGCAATGCTATGTGGATTTATATCAAATCATGATATGGATAGAGCAGCAGGTTATTTAACTCCTTCTACTATGCAAGCACAAATTGCAGCAAATCTATATTTATTATGTAGTGGCTCTCCATTTATATATTATGGTGAGGAAATTGGTATGAAAGGTTCAAGAGGTTCTTCTAATACTGATGCAAATAGACGTTTAGCAATGCTTTGGGGTGATGATGATAAGGTTAAAAATCCAGTTGGTTCTTCATTTTCTGCATCAAAACAAACTAATGGTACTGTAAAAGAACAATTAGAAAATGAAAATTCACTTTTGAAACAATACCAAAGATTATTATCATTACGTATAAAATATCCTGAAATAGCACGTGGTGAATATACTTCCTTAGATTTAGGTAGTGAAACAATTGGTGGCTTTAATGTTAAATATAATGATTCAAAAATAGCTATTGTTCATAATACCTCTGTAGATGAAATAACAATCGATATTTCAAATCTAGATTATAAAGAGTTATTAGAATATGTAGGTGTTGGTAAAGCTAAATTAGAAAAAAATCAATTAACAATAGCTGCCTGTACAAGCGTAATATTAAAGTAGTCATTATTCGTAGTTTATAATTTAATATACTTAAAAAGCTTTATGATTCTATAATACTCATAAAGCTTTTATTTTGTTATAAAAATTTAAAAAATAACTATTTTAAGTATTTTTTTAAACCATTCATCCATATTTTAATCATAAGCCTATCACCAACAAATCTAGATAAAAAATAAACATATTTAACATAAAATGATGGTTTAATAAACACCTTCCCATTTTTTATATCCTTCATTGAATGATCAACTACATATTTTGCAGTTTTAATCATTGGAAAGCTAGTTTTTACTCCATTATACTCTTTATACAGCATTTCAGTATTAATCCAGCCTGGACATACCGCACAAGCTTTTACACCAGTTTTCTTTAATTCTTCGTTCAAACCTAGTGTATAGCTTTTTAAATAAGCTTTTGTGGCAGCATATATATTTATATATGGGACAGGCTGAAATCCAGCCATACTACAAATATTAACTATTTTACTTCCCTTTTCCATATATGGAATACATATATATGTTAATAATGTAGGTGATGTTACATTAACATTAAGCGTATCATTAACCTCATCATATGTATATTCATCATACTTTCCCATTTTAGCTGTTGAAGCATTATTAAATAAGTATTTAATTATATATTCATCTTCTTTTAATAAATCTTCAATTCTCTTTAAATCATCAATCTTTGATAAATTCAATGAAAAAATTTTTATTTTTTTAGATAATTCTAATAGCCTTTCAAGCTTAATTTTGTTTCTTGCAATTGCCCATATTTCATCTATATCTTCATTAATTAAATACTTGACATATTCTTTTCCTAGTCCACCAGTTGCTCCTGTTATTATACAAATTCTTTTCATATTTTACCTACTTTCTTACTACCATTCTATTTAAATCTTCTTCAGTTAGTTTCTTATAATCCTTAGTAAAAATAATTGTTAATGCATAAACATACATATTACTCCAATAAATTTGAGCAAGTTTAAGTGGATCATCAGCAATTACAATAGATTCTTTTATGCCTTCATCAAAAATTTTTGCAGTATATTTATATAAATCACTTTGAAAAATATTGTTATTTTTAAGCATTAATTGTGTATTTAATGTTATTTTATATATAAAATTTATATCCTCAAAAGAATCAATAATATATTTTGATAGCTTATTTATTTTAGTAATTGCCTTAATTGGCAAAGCTTTAAGTAAATGCAATTTTTTTTTTCTTTTTCATTATTTGCGATTTTTAATACTTCATTAAATAATTCCTCTTTAGATTCAAAATAACGATACATTGTACCTTGGGCAATTCCTAGACTTTTTGCAAAATCAGATATTTTTGTTCCATCAAAGCCGTTTATAGAAAAGAATTTTATAGTTTCAGACAAAATCTTAGCTTTAGTTTCTTCTCTTATTTTTTTACATTTTTCCTTTGATTTAGGCATTTTTAATACCTCTTTTTTGAATGAATATTTATTCATTTATAATTTATAACAATTATGTAATATGTCAATTTAAAATAAAAAAACACCCTATACTTTCATATAAGGTGTAGTATATAAAAATATTTAAATTATTCTACAAGTAAATTATTTGTAGTTTCTTTATCAAAGAAATGCATTACCTTGCCTTCAAATGTTACATATAATGTAGCACCAGCAACTAAGCTTCTCTTTTGTTCATCATCTAGACCAATTGTTTGAACACGAACAATCATCTTTGTACCATCTTCAGTTTGAACATGTAGATGTAATTCACTACCCATCATTTCATTTACTAATAGAGTTACTTCTATTGTTGATGCTGTCTTTTCCTTTGCTAAAACCATATGCTCAGGTCTTGCACCTAATATGATTTTTTGAGCAGAAATATTTTTATTCTTAAGCATCTCAGCCTTTGATCCATCAACTAAAATTTTTGCTCCAAATGGAGTAACATAATATTTTCCATCTTCAACAATCAAGTCTGTTTCAAATGTATTCATTTTTGGAGCACCAATAAATTCAGCAACGAATAAATTCTTTGGCATATCAAATACTTCATTTGGTGTACCAACTTGTTGAATAAAGCCATCCTTCATGATAACAATTCTATCACCTAATGTCATAGCTTCAGTTTGGTCGTGTGTTACATAAATGAATGTAGTATTAATTCTCTTACGTAATAGAATAATTTCAGCACGCATTTGATTACGTAGTTTAGCATCAAGATTTGAAAGAGGTTCATCCATTAAAAATACCTTAGAATGTCTAACCATCGCACGTCCAATTGCTACACGTTGACGTTGTCCACCTGATAATGCTCTAGGCTTACGTGTTAAGTATTCTGTAATGTTTAAAATCTCTGCAGCTGCTGTTACTCGCTCATAAATCATATCATTTGACATCTTAACAAAATGAGATTCTTCTCCTTGAGCAATTTTCTTTTCATTTTCAGCAATTTGTTTTTTTAGCTCTTCAATTTTATTTTTAATTGATTCCTTTTGCTTATCAGTTTTTGCTGATTGTAATGTTTCCTCATATGTAGCAATTTGCTTATTATATATTCTATTTTCATCCTCGTATTTAACATCCTGCTTTTGAATACGTAATGGGAAAGCCATATTTTCAAAAACAGTTAAATGTGGATATAATGCATAGTTTTGGAAAACCATTGCAATATTTCTATCCTTTGGTTGTAAATCATTTACAACAACTCCATCAATTTCTACAGTTCCTTCTGTAATATCTTCAAGTCCAGCAACCATTCTAAGTGTTGTTGATTTACCACATCCAGATGGTCCAACAAAAACGATAAATTCTTTATCAGCAATATCTAAATTAAAATCATGAACTGCAGTTACACCATTTGGATAAATTTTCTTTACGTCAGTTAATTTTACAGTAGCCATAATATCCTCCTATCCTTTTACAGCTCCACCTGTTACTCCTTCAACATAATATTTTTGAAGGAACATAAATAATAATGTAACAGGAAGTGCAACAATTACACCACCAGCACAGAACATTGTATAATGTGTATCAATTAATGTTATTGAATTAACCCATCCCCATAAACCTACAGCAACGTTCTTACCATCAGTAGCATTATGTGCAATATATGATGCAAATACGAAATCTCCCCAAGGAGCCATAAATGCCGTTAAAATTGTGTAAATGATAATTGGCTTGGACATAGGTAAAATAACTTTACATAAAACTTGAAATCTTGTAGCACCATCTACTCGGGCTGCTTCATCTAATGATCTTGGGATTGTATCTAGGAATCCTTTAGAAACATAATAGCCCATACCACTACTTGCAATGTATACCAAAATCAAACCTGGAACAGAATTTGGACCTGTTAAGCCTAATCCAGATAATACATTATATAAAACAATTAATGTTATAAATCCAGGGAACATACCTAAAATAAGCATTAAATTCATTAAGAATTTACGGCCTTTAAATCTTAAACGAGATAAAGTATAGCTCATTGTTAGTACCATTAATGTTTGTCCTACTGATACTACAAGGGCAATAATTAATGTATTTAAATACCATTTTGGGAAATCTGTAGTTTTAAACAAATTAATATAATTATCAAATCCCCATTGTTTAGGTAAAATATAACCTACACGCATTCCTGTTTCACAACGAAATGATTCTAATAAAATAAGAACGAATGGAATTAACCAAATTATACTAATTGCTATTAATATTACATAAATTATCGTATTAGTGATATTTCTTAAAGTCTTTTGATTCATATGAGTTTTTTTCTTTTTAGTAACATTTTCCATTATGAATAATCCTCCTCATTCTTTGTTGAAGGCATTACATTATATACTATTACTGATAATAGGGCAACAACAACAAATATCATAATACTTATAACGGCTGCTAATTTGTAATTTGAAGTAGCACCAGTAGTTAAATTAAATAGCCATGTAATTAATAAGTCCGTAGAACCGGCTGTTGCACTAGCACCATTCATTGTAACAGAAAGCTTTGGATCAGTTGGTCCACCACCTGTTAGTAAATAAATAACATTGAAGTTATTTATATTACCTATGAAGCTTGTAAGTAAATATGGACCAGTAACAAATAGCATATATGGTAAAGTAATCTTTGTATATTGTTGGAATGTGTTGGCACCATCAATTCTTGCAGATTCATATAAGTCCTGCGGTATATTCATAAGAATACCAGTCGCTATTAACATTAAATATGGAATACCAATCCAAATGTTAATTAATATAACCATTATTCTTGCTGAAGTTGCATTTTCCCAGAATCTAATTGGTTGATCAATCCATCCAGCATTAACCATAATACCATTTACCAAGCCATTAACATCAAATAGCTTTGATATATATAGCAATGATACAAATTGTGGAACAGCGCATGTTAATACCAATATTCCACGCCATAATTTTTTAAATTTAATACCTTTTTTATTTATTATCATAGCTACAATCATTCCCAAAAAGTAATTAGAGAATGTCGCAAAAAATGCCCACATTAAAGTCCATGATAATATTTCACCAAATGTTGCAGCAAAATTACTTGAGCCATTACCCCATTGAAAAAGCTGATTAAAGTTTTCTAAGCCAACCCATGTAAATAAATTTGCATAACCATCATATTTTCCAGCATAGCTTGTAAAAGCTACCAATATCATAAATATAATTGGGATTACAGTGAATACAGTAATACCAAGTACTGGTAAAGCTAATAAAGTTTTATGAAATTGATCATCAAGCAATGATTTTAAATCTTCTTTGCTGCTCTTTATCTTCTTTCCAGATTTAATTATTTCTTCTGATATTTTATTTTGCTTTACATTTAATCTCCATGTGTAGATAAATCCAATTATGAATATAATTGTTAATAATCCATATAACAAAATTTTAAATGAATTATCACCATCTACTCTAACATAGGTATCTAATATTTCATCATATTTTTCACCGGGTTGGACTGTACCTAATGTAGGAAATTTTGATAACCAAAAGCCACCCCAGAAAATCATATAAATTATAAACACTAGTTCAAATAACAAGAAAAGTACACCGCGTAGCCATTGACCTCTAGCAATAGAACCAAAGCCCATTACAAAGAAAGATGTTCTTGTTTTCCAGTCTCCTTCTTTAAATGTCTTATAAATATCAATAAATTGATTTTTAACAAAAAGCCATGCTTTTTTGCACTTATCAGCAATTTTTAAACCTATATTTTTAAAGAATAATGGGATTGCTAGGATAAATAAACGGAATTTATACCAAAATTTTTTAAGCTTATTCAGTCTTAAATATTCTAAATCAGTTAATTTCTCCATTTTTTCAACTCCTTACTAATAATATTGAAATAAGGTTGAGGCCATAGATGACCACAACCTTATAACTAAATATTTAAATTATATTAAGCAGCAACTAAAGTAATTGTACCAGTCTTGCCATCAGCATTTAATACTAATTTAACCTTGTAAGTACCTGCATTTTCAACTTTGAAGTTACCTTCGGCACCACCAATTGAAACATCCCAAGCTTTTCCTTGACGAACCTTGAATTCATCACCTGCAGCAAATGTGATTGCCTCAGAAATCCAAGTTCCTTCTGGAGATTCAGTCATAGCATGGTCAACACCCCAAGATTCACTATTCATTCCACCAATTACAGTCCAAGCTCTCTTTTCTTCTGCAGACATTGAGAATAAAGCATCAATTGAATCCTTATAAGATTTTAATG
>JALEQD010000151.1 GCA_022768655.1 Anaeroplasma sp. | reverse complement strand
AAAACAGGAAAAAGCTTAATTGTACCATATATTAATGCTCCAATTAATAAAATTAGTATTATTATTTGTATAATCATTCTAATAATTTTATACTTTTTCTTTCTTTTTTCAGTTAATTCTTCCATATCAATAATCACTTCCAATTCTTAATTCAATTTGTCTTTTTTCAAATTGATCATAAAATGAAACATAAACACTGCATAAGCATAAATTAATATTAGATGAATTGCCATACATTTTATCACCAATAATAGGATGTCCTAAATAGCTTGTATGAACTCTAATTTGATGAGTTCTACCTGTTTCAAGCACAAATTCAACCAATGTTTTGTCTTCATAGTATTTTAATACCTTGTAATTACTAACGGCAAGCTTACCAGTATTATCACTTACAAATCTTTTATTACTATCTTCATTTTTATCAATGTAAGTAATAATTTTCCCACTTTCTTCTTCAAAGATTCCTTCACATAAGCATTCATATTTTCTTATCATTTTTTCATGTGTTGGTGATAAGTAGTATGATGCAAGTCTATTTTTTGCAATAACAACTAATCCTTTTGTTTCCTTATCTAATCTATTAAGTATAGATACTGACATATTTTGTTTAGTTTTCTTCAAATAATATAAAACCTCTTGATATAAACTAAATGGTTCTGATTTAGTAGGTATTGATAAAAGACCGCTTCTTTTATTTACCACTAAATAATTATCATTTTCAAAAACAATATCAATAGAACTTTCATATAAAGGCCAATTAATTTTCTCATTCCTTTCATATTCTACCCTTATATGATCACCTTTATGAATAAGCTCATATCCTAAAAGAATTTTTCCATTAACATAAATAGGTGTATTTGAAGATTTAAGATTTTTATAAAATTTTTTAGATATATGCTGTTTTAATTCATTTCTTAGCTCTATCTTTTCATTTTCACATATAAAATCAATTATTGTTGTTTTCATATATTGATTTTATCATATTTTTCATAATAACTATATTTTTTATAAATTTTTTTTGTTATAATAACTATAAAAGCGTTTTTATAAAAATGAGGTGTAGATTTATGGCTGATATTATTTCAGAAGCACAGCGCTGCTTAAAATGTAAAAAACCAATGTGTAAAGAGGGATGTCCAGTAAAAACTGATATTCCTATTATCATGGAAATGTTTTTAAACGGACAAATGGATGAGGCTGGAGAAAAATTATTTGAAAATAATCCTCTTTCAGCATTATGCTCATTAATCTGTCCACATGAAAAAAATTGTATGGGACATTGTGTATTAGGAAGAAAAGGAACTCCTATTAAATTTTTCGAAATTGAAAATTATATTTCAACATTCTATCTTGAAAAGGCTAAGCTTGAAAAAATGCCTTCAAATAAGCATATGGTTGGTATAATTGGTGCTGGTCCTGCAGGATTAACATTAGCTATTATGCTTGCTAAAAAAGGATATCAAATCACAATTATTGATTCTAAGGATAAAATCGGTGGAGTATTAAGATATGGTATTCCTGAATTCAGATTACCAAAATCATTACTTGATTTATTACTAAAGAGAATGACTGAATTAGGTATTCTATTTAGACCAAATACCTTAATTGGACCAACAATTACAATTGATGATATGTTTAGAGATGGATATGATGCAATATTTATTGGTACTGGTGTTTGGAATCCAAATAGACTTAGAATTCCTGGTGAAACATTAGGTAATGTTCATTTCGCAATAGATTATTTAAAGAATCCTGATTCTTATGAAAATCTAGGAGATCATGTAGTAATAATTGGTGCTGGTAATGTTGCGATGGATGCAGCAAGAACCATTTTAAGAAAATCTCGTGCCAAGGTTGATATTATCTTCTTTAGAGGTCGTGAGGAGGTAACTGCTTTAGAGGAGGAATTACTTCTTGCTGAGGTTGATGGAGTTAAGATGAATTATTACTTAAACACTATCAAGATTGAATCTGATGGTATAATTGTCGAACCAGTGCTTAAGCAAGAAAAAGAGGATGGCACTATTGAATATATTAACGATAGTAATAATCCTTATAAAATACCAGCTTCTTCTATCATTATCGCAATTGGTCAAGGTGCATTATCAAATATTGTTAAAAATACAAAGCAGATTGATACAACACAAAAGGGATTGATTCAAACAACCTCAAATGGTGCTACAACTCGCCCTGGAGTATATGCTGCAGGTGATGTAGTATCTGGTGCTAAAACAGTTGTTGAGGCTGTTGCCGCAACAAAGAAGGTTGCAGATGAAATTGATACATATATAAAATCAAAATATAATGAATAAATAATTTTGGGAAGACTATGTCTTCCCATTTTCATTATTTATAAATTTATTAATTTCATTAACTGTAATATTAATTTGTTCTTCTTTCGTTATTGTTGCTACACCATCATTTTTTTGTTTTCCATAGGAACCAAAATATGCATGACATCCACCAGCAATGACAAGCTCAGATAAATTTTTGGAAATATTATTCTTATACATTTCATATTTATCCATGTTTAAAACTTTATCATTTGATCCATAAATTGATAATATAGGAATATCATTATCACATAAGTCCTTTGTTGAATATGAAGCAAGTAAAATTAGTCCATCTAATTTTTCAAAATTTTTATCTGTATAGCTACTAGCCATTGCACCGCCTAATGAATGACCAATTAAATACCAATTAATATCAGGATTTTTATCTATAATTTTATTAGCTCTATTAATACCAAAGAATGCTAAATTATATGGCATTTTAATAATATAGCAAGCAATATTATTTTTAGCAAGCTCATACATCAGTGGTGCATAAGCTAACGCTTCGACCTTTGCACCAGGATATAAGATTATTCCTGTTGAATAATCATTTGGAACAAAAGCTAAATAATCTTTTTCTTCAGATATTGTAACAATATCAGAAGAATTAAAGCATTCCTTAGCATAATCATCTGCCTTATAATAAATGCTTGAATAAATTACAAATACTATATAAATACATACAATAAAAATAATTATTCCAGAAATAATCTTCCATATTTTTTTAAACTTTTTCATTATTAACTCCGTGTTTTTAAATATATATTAATAATTATACATTTAAAGCTTAAAAAAACAATTATTTTTATCTTTTAGGCTTAAAAATTAATGCAATAATTATTGATAATAAAATAGTAAATGAAATGCCACCTGAGGTTTTATCATATACATTGGAAAACAAACCTATTATTCCAGAATCCTTTGCACCAACAAATGCTGCATGAGCAAGACTATGACCAAAGCTTGTTATTGGAAGTAATGCACCTGCACCAACTAAATCAACTATAGAATCATAAATATTAAAAAATTCTAATAGTGCACCAATACAAACAAATAGTCCTGTAATATGACCATTTGTGATTTTAAATACTGATTTAATTATTTCACCTAATGCACAGATAGCTCCACCAAAAATAAACGCATATAAGTATATCATTTTATAACCTCTAATTCTATGCAATGTGCAATAGATGGTAATGAATTTTTCTGGAAAACCATCGTTGGATTCATTAATACTCCAGTTGCACATAATAATACTCTCTTTAGTTTTCCTTCAAGCATTTTCTTTTTAACATATGATAATAATACTGCCGCACTTGTCCCAGGTCCAGATCCGCCAGCTAATACATTTTGTTTATCTATATCATATATCAACAATCCACAATCATTATAATTATTAACTATTCCAAATACCTTTTCTAATTCTTTTTTTACTATTTCAGAACCATATTTAGATAAATCACCAGTCAATATCAAATCATAATCATTTGGAGTTTTATTATTCTTTTCAAAATGCTCAAATAATGTTTCTAATGCTCCTGGTACCATAGCTCGACCAAAATCTAGTGAATCCTTAAACCCAACATCAATGACCTTACCTATTGTAAACGATGATATATGAATAGGTTTTTTTTCTTTTACTATTGATATTGCTGCACCTATTGTAGATGTAGATGTTTGTGTTGGTTCTTTTTCACCACCATATTCATTTGGATTTCTAAATTGTCGTTCAGCACTTTGATTATTACATGATGTTGTAACTAATATTCTTTTTATCTCATCTCTACTCAATAATATGCTAGCAAGTCCTATTCCTAAGGCTATACTAGAACATGCTGAATAAATTCCAATTAAAGGAATTTGATAATTTCTATATGTATAGCTAGTAGTTGCTAGCTGATTAGATAGTTCACCACTTATAGCAATATCAAAATCAGTAATCGAACAATTAATTTTCTTTAATAATAGTGTTATTGTATAATCAAGCATTTCAATTTCACTATCTTCAAATGATTTATTATTAAAATCATGACAATAATCTAAATAATTACCAATTGGTCCTTCTTTTTCTAATATTCCACCAATAACACACGATTCTTCTAAATAAGCATCTACCTTAAAGTTCACATTAAGACCTCAATTATATACTTAATAAAACCAACTATTAATCCACTAATCGTACCTAACACAATCACTGAACCTGCAAGCTTTAAGCAATTCATAGCAAGACCTGAAAAAAAACCTTCCTTTTTATATTCCATTGCAGAAGATACACAGCTATTTGAAAAACCAGTAATAGGTATAGATAAACCACATTTAGCAACCTGTCCAATTAAATCATATACACCTATACCAGATAATAACCCTGCAATTAAAACAATTGTAAGAACCATTAATAATACTGCATCATTTTTTTCAAACCACATGGCATATATATCTAATAATACTTGTCCAAAAAGACAAACGAATCCACCAAAAAGAAAGGATTGTATTGTTGAAATAGACATTTTTTTGTAATCTTTATCTTTTTTTAATAATTCATTGTAATATTTTTTTGTATGTATCATAATATCACCATTTTTATTATGGTAATTTTTTCAAAAAAATATACTACCATTTCTTTTCTAAATATACTCTTGTACCCTCATTAACCTTACTTTCTACAACTAATTTATCACAAAACAATTCCATAATAGTAAAGCCTAATCCACTTCTTTCCTCATCCTTTTTTGTAGAATATAATGCTTCTTTTGCTAAATCTACATTTTCAATACCAATTCCCTTATCAATAACTTCAAGTGATACTTTTTCTATAGATATTCCAATATTTATATCAATCCATTTATCTGGCATAGATTCATATGCATGTACAATACAATTTGTAACTGCCTCAGATAGAACTGTCTTAATTTCATTGATAAAAGATACTGTTGGATTATAATCAATTAGTATACATCCAATGATATTTCTTATTATTGATATATTTTTCTTATCAGATAAAATTGATAATTTAATTTCATTTTTCATTTATTTTCTCTCCTAACGATAATAATATTGCTTGTTCAGATTCTCTTATCAAGCATATTTTTGACAAACCCGAAATAGATATTATTTTTTCCATTTTACTGCTTAATCCACACAAGCTTACCTCACCACGATTTTTTTTAAGTTGATGAAATCTACCAATTATAAAACCAATACCTGATGAATCCATAAAATCTAAGGCTTGCATATTTATTATTAAATGCATAATATGATAATCATCTATATATTTAGATATTCTTTGTCTTAAGTCTGATACCGAAGCCTCATCTAGATCACCCTTCAATCTTAATATTAAAATATTCCTTTTTACATATACACCAACATTTAGTCCCAATATTATCACCAACTTGAATTATATATAATATATTTTTTTAAAAAAAGTGTTTCGACAAAACTAGAAAAATAATTCGTACGACAAAAAAAGTATAGTTTCGTAAGTCATATAATATATATGAACTTATAAATAATGTTAAGTAGGTTTGACAATCATCACTATTTCCTTTATAATTCTATATAGTGATTATTTTTGGGAGATAAGTAAATATATGAAACATAAATATAAAGATACCATTTATTATTCTGATGAGCAAAATGATGATTTTGCAACAACAGTTAAAAATATAAAAAAAATACCATCTGGCTATAAATATATATCAAAAAATATATTCTTTAAATTGTTTTCAATTTTGATATACAACATATTAGTTCGTCCTCTAGCATGGTTATATTTAAAAATTAGATTTCATCATAAATTTATTGGTAAAAGTAATATAAAAAAACTTAAAAAGACAGGTTTTTTTATTTATAGTAATCACGTAACTGTTATAGGAGATGCATTTTTACCAAATCAAATAACTTGGAAAAATAATAATTATATTATTATTGGTGAGCAAGCTGCATCATTACGATTTTTAAGACCTATTTTAAAAGCATTAGGTGGACTGCCATTATCAGATGATATGAAAAATAAAAAAGAATTATTTAAAGCAATAAAATACAGAATCGAGCATAATGATTCAGTTACTATATATCCTGAGGCACATGTGTGGCCATATTATACAAAAATACGTCATTTTTCAAATGAATCATTTAAATATCCTGCTAAATTTAATGTGCCAATTATTGTAGCTACTACTTGCTTTCAAAAAAGAAGATTCATTAAAAGACCAAAAATTGTTTCAGTAATAAATGGACCATATTATCCTAAAGAAGATTTGAATACTCTTGAAAATTCAATTTATTTAAGAGATTTAGCTTATAATACAATGGTTGAAAATGCTTTAAAATATTCAACCTATGAAGCATATAAATACGAAAAAAAAGAGAATGAAGAATAACCTACTTAAATTAGGTTATCTTAATTCTCTTTTAATTTTTAATATATTACTTTAAACAATTAATGCCTTATTAAATGGAATAAATACTTCATTTATTCTATTTATTTTTTTGATTTTTCCTTAGAACGCTTATCATTAATTATTTTCATTTCAGTTGGAGTAATAAGCTTACAATTATTGTCCTCAGCCCATTTAACACAAGATAATAATACAGTTTTTAAAAATGGTCTAGGAACCTTTACAATCATTTTTAAAGCATCATCAGTGAAATTAACATCTGTATCTATTCTCTCAAGTGCATATTTTATAGATGATAAATCTACTTCTCTATTTGGAATTCCTACAGCAATTGGCTTTTTATAATTACTACACCAGAAATTTTTAGAATCTCTATATCCCCAATTTGTTGGTAGTGGGCAGAAATTCTTACTATTAACACCATTTACTATTGCATCATAGTATTTTTCTTTTAATAAAATATTTTCAATTTTTAATATAAAATGTGCACCAAATTTAGATGTAATACCATTAAAATTATGATATGGCCCTTCATATTCTTCCAATACCTCATCATCTTGTGCATTATCTAATTCCTTTACCCAAGTACATTCAAAAACCTGTACTGCTTCATCTATTATTTTTGGATATTTGTTATTAGGATCATTTAAGGCTCTTAAACCTTCAGCTGGGGTAAAGCGAGTTAGTGCCTTCATCTTTTCTTCTGGTGTATCACCAGGGAAACCCATTAATACATGCTGTTCAAAATTTTTCTTAGTAAATGGTATGAAATTTAATGTACATTTTCCATGACGTAATAATCCTTTTGCAGTATTACTAGAGTTTCTTGTTTCTAATATCATAGCATAAAAGTCTTTCCCTGCTACATAATAAGGAAAACATAAAGAATATGCTCCAAAGCTTGTTCCTTCTTGATTTTTATCTAATGTTCCTACTAGGCATAAAGGCATTGGAAAAAAAGATGAAGATTGATAAAAATTATCCATTATCCTTAAATTTTTAAATTTTTTATTCATATTAAATCATTCTCCAAATTAAAAATATTAATATATATTTTATTATATATAAAAATTAATATATTAAAGCCCATAATTCCTATTATTAAAATAGACTTATGGGCTTTAAACATTACATCAATTTTCTAAATAATTCTACTACATCCTTATGTGTAGCTTCCTTAGGATTTCCTGGATAGCAAGCATCCTTTAATGCATCACTAGCAAGATTATCAAGATCAGATTCTAGTATCTTATCACATTTAGTTGGAATACCAACGTCAGAAGATAATTGTTTAACAGCATTAATTGCTG
>JALEQD010000221.1 GCA_022768655.1 Anaeroplasma sp. | reverse complement strand
ATAGTATATCCTTTCCGGTCAGACGGTGTCCATGAAGGTCTTTTCCACGTGGGAGAAGAGAATTACGCCCAGCACGAAGACCAGCACCGTGATTGCGATGGAGAGCCAGTAGTAGTTCATGTAGTAACAGGCGGAGCCCAGATAGGCGGAGCGGAACAGCTCGATCAGGTGCGTCATGGGGTTGAGCATGTACACGCCCAGCAGCGCCGGATAGCGCTGGGCGATCAGCGAGGCGGGGTAGGCCACCGGTGTGGCGTACATCCACAGGTGCACGCCGAAGCTCACCAGCAGCGAGAGGTCGCGGTACTTTGTGGTCATGGAGGACACGATGATGCCGAAGCCCAGCCCCAACATGCCCAGCTGAAGCAGCATCAGCGGGGTGAGGGCGATCAGCCTCCAGTTGGGCTGCACCGCGCTGTTCGGCTGAAGGGCGTAGTACACCACGAAGCCCAGAAACACCGCGAACTGCACGAAGAAGTTGATCAACTGGGAGACCACCGTGGAGATGGGCACGCACAATCGCGGGAAGTACACCTTGCCGAACAGGTTCCGGTTGGAGATGAAGGTGTTCGAGGTCTGGGTCAGGCAGTTGGCGAAATACGACCAGGCGATGTTGCCGCCCATGTAGAACATGAACTTGGGCATGCCGTCCGTGGGCAGCCCCGCCACGTTGCCGAAGATCACCGTGAAGATCAGCGTGGTCAGCAGCGGCTGAATCACCACCCAGGCCGGGCCCAACACGGTCTGCTTGTAGATCAGCGTGAAGTCCCGCTTCACCAGCATCCAGACCAGATCCTTGTAGTGCCAGAGATCCTTGAAATCAATATCAAACCACCCGGTCTTCGGGCGGATGCGCGTCGTCCAGTAATTCCCGGCGTGCGGCTTATCCATGCTTTGCCTCCTTGTGCGTGTACGCTGGATGTTATATATAACCACAAACATCCAATCTTATTTTATCATGTCCGGCCGCCAGATGCAAGCCCCGCGCGCGGGTGCGGGCATTTCCTTTCCGCTTCTCTTCCGACGCTTGCCCGCGGGCGCGGAT